>DASTWP010000230.1:0-6289 GCA_035765835.1 Solirubrobacteraceae bacterium | reverse complement strand
CGTAGCGCGTCTCGCGCGCCCACGCCTGCACGTTGCCCTCCGGCTCGCCCGCAGCGACGCTCTCGAACCCGGCGCCCAGCCGCTCGCACAGCGCTGCGCAGAAGCGCGCGTCCTCACCCGACTCCGGCCGCAGCCCGTAGTCGACGTGCAGCGCGCTCACCGCGCCAGCGCCGGCCAGCTCGATCGCGACGTCGAGCAGGCAGACGGAGTCGCGGCCGCCGGAGAGCATCACGACCACGGGCACGCCGGGCTCGAGCAGCCCGGTCGCGCGTACGCGCTCGAGCAGGCCCTCCACGCTCACTCCTCGGCGGCGGGCGTGGCGAGGAACAGCTCGGTCGCCTCGCTGAAGCCCTTCAGGCGCACCTCGCCGATGCGGCGGAAGTCCAGATGCGGCCCGGACGCCTCGACCACCGGCCGCGTGACGATCACCTCGCCGCCCGCAGAGCGCGCGGCCACGCGCGCGGCCTGGTTGACCTCGCGCCCGTAGTAGTCGCCGTCGCGGTAGAGCGTCTCGCCGTAGTGCACGCCGATGCGCGGCAGGGGGCGCTCGTCGCGCAGCTGCTGGAAGCCCACCGCCCAGTCGACGAGCGCCGCCGGGTCGCTGCCGACGATCATCACCTCGTCGCCGATCGTCTTGATCACGCGCGCGTCGTCCGGGAGCGTCACCGCGACCTGCTCGACGAAGCGCTCGACGGCGCCTAGGGCCTCCTCCTCGCCCGCCTCCTCGGTCATGCGCGTGTAGCCGGCGAGGTCGGCGAAGGCGATCGCCACCCGCATGCGACCGAGGTCCAGCGTGCCCTCGCCAAGGTCCGCCTCCATGTGGCCGATCACGTCCTGCTCGACGAAGTGCTGCATGTACCGCGCGTGGACGTGCTCCATGATCGGCGAGGCCAGCGGGATCAGCTCGCGCGCGAGGCCCTCCATCTCCTCGGCCATCTCGAGGCCGGGCACCCCGTCGCGCATCAGCGGCTCGTGCACGTACAGATGGAAGAGGCGCACCTCGGCGTCGGCGATCTGCGCGAGCGCCTGCCCGTAGACGCGCGCGAGCTGCAGGAACGCGACGAGCGGGAAGCCCGCGTTGAGCACCGCCGCGATGTAGCGCAGCAGCTGCAGGTCGTCCTCGGAGATGCGGTCGAGCGCGGCCTGGCTGAAGCCCATCGTCGCGTAGACGCGCTCGATCAGCGCAGGCTCGAGGCCGGTCTCGGCCGCCGCGTCGTCGAGCGTGTGCTCGCCCTCGGGCTCCGGCAGCAGGTCCTCGATGTACCCGAAGGCCAGGCGGCCCTCGGCGGTCGCCGCCCGGATCTGGGCGAGCGTGTGCCCGCGGTCGCGCAGGCGCGCGACCATCCGCGCGTAGGCGACGGCCGCGGCGCTCCATGCGCCGTCGACCTCGCCCTGCGGGATCGCGCCCCCCTCGGCCCAGCGCTTCAGCGTCGCGGGCGTGATGCCTGCGCGGCGTGCCGCCTCGGCGGTCGTGTACGTCTCGCCGTCCGCGCTCACGCGGCGCTCCACAAAGTCAGCGGCGGGACCTCCGAGGAGACCCCGCCGCTCGCGGGCTTACCGTCCCGCGACGTCGGCCGGCGGCGCTCGTCTTTCGACCGGCGGCGCCTCGCGGGTGAAATCGAGCCACCCACTCTCCGGCCTGTTGCCTTGGTCGTGGTGAGGTGGTTGTTAGCGCGGTCGCGCATCGGCTGTCAACCGCAAAGGTCGAGGAGCAACGAGACCCGGGTGCGGGCCTCAGGCCTCGAGGTGCGGGTACTCGGCCTCGACCACCGCGCGGTAGCGCGCGAAGATCGGCTTCGTGATGGGGATCAGGGCGAGCGCCGAGCGCAGGTCGCCGCCGGTCCTGATGCGGCGGCGGGCGATCGCCACGGTCACGTTCTCCTTGCCCTGGAAGTACTTGTTGGCGACCTCGGAGCTCATCGCCATGCGGACCTTCGGCTCCCAGTCGACGTCGTCGCTCCACTCCCAGTGCAGGTTCCCGGGCTCCCCCTCGCGGGCGGCGCGGATGTTCACGACGAGGTCATAGTCGCTGAACTCGAAGCGCTGCGGCACGTCGGCGTCGCGTAGCTTGGGCCCCATCTCGGGGTCCTCGTCCATCATCGAGAAGATCCGGTCGATCACCTCGCGGACCTCCTTGGCGGACTTGAACTCGGCTGCCATGCGAGACCTCCGTCGAGCGCTCCGGGCCAGGGGCGCCGAGTCTATCCTCGCGCGCCGTGACGGCGGCGCCGACCATCCACGTCCGCCCGACGGCGCCGCTCGCGCCGCGCGCCCTGCTGCCGGGCGACCCCGGCCGGGCGCTCGCGCTGGCGCAGGCGCTGCTGGACGAGCCCCGCATGCTCAACCACCACCGCGGCCTGTGGGGCTACACGGGCACCGCCGCCGACGGGCAGCCGCTGAGCATCCAGAGCACCGGAATGGGCGGGCCGAGCGCCGCGATCGTGATGGAGGAGCTCTGCGAGCTGGGGCTCGAGCAGGCGGTGCGCGTCGGCACGTGCGGCGCGCTCGACCCGTCTCTGCGGCTGGGAGAGCTCGTCGCCTGCACGGAGGTGCTCGCCGCCGACGGCACGAGCCGCGCGCTCGGGGCCGGCGAGCGGGTGCTGCCGGACGCGGCGATGGCGGCGGCGCTCGCGCGCGTGGCGGACCACAGCGGCACGACGGTCTCCACCGACCTCTTCTACGACCCCGACGAGGCGCGGCCGGCCGCGTGGCGGGCGGCGGGGGCGATCGCGGTCGAGATGGAGGCCGCGGCCGTGCTGGCAGTGGCGGCGCGCCGGGGCGTGCGCGCCGCGTGCCTGCTCGCGGTCTCCGACAGCCAGGCGGGCGGCGGCGAGCACATCGACGCCGACGCGCTCGCCGCGGCCGAGCTGCGGCTCGGCCGGGCCGCGCTCGCCGCACTGGGGGGTTGAGCGGGCAAGTGTCCTGGCTGGTGGTCGCAGGGCGGCCACGAGGCAGGACACTTCGTGTGCTTCGGCTACTTCGCCGCGGGCTTCTTGCGCGCCGCGGCAGGCTTCTTCGCGGGCGCCGGCTTCGCGGCGAGCTGCCCGTGCACGGCGTTGAGCTGCTCGACGATCGCCGTGAGCTGGCCCTCCATGGCGGCGAGGCGGCTCTCGACGCTCGAGCCGGCGACGCCGGCGAGACGCTCGTCGAGGCGGTCGATCGCGTCCTCGATGCCCTCCAGGCGCTGCGAGACCGACCGGATCCGCCGCGTCAGGCGCTCGAGGTCGGCCGCCGAGGGGAGGTTCAGGGCGCCCATGGCGACCTCCTGCGCCTGCACGGCCTTCTCGCGCGCCTCGAAGGCGCGCGCGATCGCGCCGTTGACCAGGGGGTTCTCCAGGAGGTCCTGGGCCAGCTTGCCGAGGGCGTCCTCGCCGCTTCGCGCCAGCCGTTCGCGCAGGCCGTCCGTGGTGGTGTCGTCGCTCATCGCACGAACGCTACCGCAGCGCGCGAAGCTCGCCGTTCCTGACCCTCCAGTCGAGCTTTACCCCCGCCATCCCCGCCCGCACGGGCGCCTGGACGGTGGACCGGACGTGTCCGATGATGGCCAGAGACCGCAAGATCGCTCAAGCGGAGTCGTTACCAGGCCGATGGGTCAGCGAATCGCAGGCACCGCTCAGCACGCCCGCCGACGGCGCCGGCAAGTTCCCGTTCGCCTCCCGCTTCCCCGTTGCGTTCGCCAAGACCAGCAAGTAGCCTGCGCCGAGCCGCGGCCGGAGGCCGTCGGAGCTCCCTACGCATGAAGAAGCGCAAGCTGCTCATCGGTCTGGCCACGGCGGGCCTTTTCCTCGCGGGATTCGGCGCGTCCGTCCTGCCCTCCTCCGCGGACAACCCGCCCGCGACGGTCACGCTGCCCGACGGCTCGACGACGACCGTCACGGTGCCGGCGGCGCCCAGCGTCACGGTTCCGAGCGTGACCGTCCCGCTCGGCGGCACGACCGTCACCACCCCGTCGGTCTCCACGGGCACGACGCAGACCTCGACCACGCCTGCTCCGACAGACGGCCAGACGCAGTCCAACACCTCGCCGTCGCCGGCCTCGCCCACGGGCACCACCCCTCAGGCCACGCATGAGGGTTCCTCGGGCTTCCAGCAGCACGACCTCACGGCCAAGCACGTCGCGCACGCGAAGAAGAAGCTCGCGCAGGTCAAGCAGGACGTCGCGCCGCCCACGCGCCAGCCCGACGGCGTGCCGACGCCGGCCAACCCGACCTTCTCGCTCGCGCTCCCGGGCCCGGCCCCGATCGGCGTCCCGAACTTCTTCATCGACAAGTTCCGGATCCCGCCCTTCCTGCTCCCGATCTACCAGGCCGCCGGCATCCAGTACGGCGTCCGCTGGGAGCTCCTGGCGGCGATCAACGAGATCGAGACCGACTACGGGCGCAACCTGAACGTCTCCACCGCCGGCGCCGTCGGCTGGATGCAGTTCCTGCCCTCGACGTGGAAGCGCTGGGGCGTCGACGCCAACCACGACGGCAAGAAGGACCCGTACAACCCCGTCGACGCGATCTTCAGCGCGGCGCGCTACCTCAAGGCCGCCGGTGCCGACACGAACGTGCGCCAGGCGATCTTCGCCTACAACCACGCGAGCTGGTACGTGGACTCGGTGCTGCTGCGCGCCCAGCTGATCGGGGGCATCCCGGCCGACCTGATCGGCTCGCTGACCGGGCTGACGCAGGGCCACTTCCCCGTGCACGCGAAGGCGCGCTACGCGGACGACATCTCCGAGAGCAGCGCCCAGCGGCGGATCGCCAAGGGCCACAACGCCGCGATCCCGGTCCAGGCCAACGACTCGCGCACGGGCATCAACATCTACGCCAAGGCCGGCTCCCCCGTCGTCGCCGTGCAGGACGGCCGCATCGTGCGGATCGGCCACAGCAAGCGCCTCGGCCGCTTCATCATGCTCCAGGACGGCTACGGCAACACCTACACCTACGGCAACCTGAAGAAGATCTCCGCGCTGTACCCGGTGCCGAAGGTGCGCAAGGTCTCGCGCTCGCAGGTGCGCCGCGAGCTGCGGCTGCCGAAGGCCGACCCGGCGCCGACCACGCCCGCCTCCGCCGGCGTGCAGAAGCCGACGCCGGCTCCGAAGGCCAAGCCCGCCGTCGCAGCGACCGCCCCGGCAGCGCACGCCGGCGCCGTCGTTTCGGACACCAAGGAGCGCCTCTTCGCGCACCCGGCGCGCCCGGCGGCGTTCAAGTCCGGCGGCCAGCTCCAGATCGCCAACAGCGGCTCGGCGATCCCCGGCTACACCACCTTCAAGTCCTTCTTCACCCAGGTCTACGGCCTCAAGCGCAAGGACGTGGTCCTCAAGCCGCTCCGCCAGGGCTCGCAGGTCATCGCGGGCACGATCCTGGGGCGCATCGGCAAGGTCGAGCCGACGGTCGCCCCGCACGTGCTGTTCGAGATCCGGCCGGCCGGCCGCGGCGCCCCGCGGGTCGACCCGAAGCCGATCCTCGACGGCTGGAAGCTGCTCGAGTCGACCGCGATCTACCGCGCCGCGGGCAAGAACCCGTTCCTCGGCTCGGGCGGCGACATGCCGTCGGTCGGCCAGGTGCTGCTGATGAGCAAGGAGCAGCTCACGCAGCGCGTCCTGAGCGACCCGAACGTGAGCATCTACCAGTGCGGCCGCCAGGACATCGAGGGCGGCCAGATCGACCGCCGCGTGCTCGCGGTGCTCGAGTACCTCTCCGTCAGCGGCCTGAAGCCGACGGTGAGCGCGCTGAAGTGCGGGCACAGCCTCTACACGACCTCGGGCAACATCTCCGAGCACTCGACCGGTGACGCCGTCGACATCGCGGCGATCAACGGGATCCCGATCGCCGGCCACCAGGGCGCCGGCTCGATCACCGACATCACGATCCGCCGCCTGCTGAACCTGCAGGGGCTGATGAAGCCGCACCAGATCATCTCGCTGATGACCTACCCGGGCACCGACAACACGCTCGCGCTGCCCGACCACTGGGACCACATCCACATCGGCTACCGCCCGATGTACGGCGCGAACCCGAAGCTCGCGCGGCAGTTCGACGCGGTGCTGAAGCCGAAGCAGTGGATCAAGCTGATCGGCCGGCTCGACCAGATCGAGAACCCGACGGTCCCGCTGACGCCGTCGAAGTTCGCGATCCCGGTCACGCCGCCTGCCGGCGCGCCCGCCATCAAGCCCGGCGATTAGCTCCCGCGTCTTCCGTTTCGTGCAGCTCGAGTTCCCCTGGGCGCTCGGGCCCGCCGACGGGCGCTACGTGCTGCGCGGGCACGCGGCCGAGCCCGAGCACGTGCTCGTGCTCGCGAC
>DASTWP010000229.1:0-4543 GCA_035765835.1 Solirubrobacteraceae bacterium | reverse complement strand
GGGATCGCGCGGATGATGCGGTGCAGCTGCTCGACCTCGAAGAGGCCGTACGGGGTCGGGCCATAGTCCCCGGTCTCGGCGCGCTGCTTCTGGTCGCCCCCGGCGCAGAAAGCCTTCTCGCCCGCGCCGGTCAGCGCGACGACGCCGACGTTCTCGTCCGCCCACGCGAGCTTGAAGCAGTGGATCAGCTCGTCGACGGTCTGCCCGCGGAACGCGTTGTAGCGCTCGGGCCGGTCGATCGTGACCCACGCGAGGCCGTCCTGCACCTCGTAGGTGACGTCCTCGAGCTTGCGATCGGTGACGCTCATCGGCTCCTCCTTCGTCTTTGCGCCGCACCGTAACGATCGTTATCGTCGCCCGCAAGAGATGGACTTCGCGCTCTCAGAGCAGCAGGCGGCCACGCGGGACCGCGCGCGGCGGATCGCGCGGGAGCTTCTCGCGCCGGGCGCGCGGGCGCGCGAGGCCCGGGGCGCGATCGAGGACGAGGCGCGGCGCGCGCTGGGCGCGGCCGGCCTGATCGCCCCGGAGGGAGCCGTCGCCGCGGGGCTCGCCGTCGAGGAGGTCGCGCGCGGCGACTTCAACGTGGCGTTCCTGCAGGTGGTCGGCTCGCTTGCCGTGCAGCTGCTCGGCGACGGCGAGTGGGCGCCGCGGATCCGCGCGGGCGAGGCGATCGTCGGCATCGGCCTGTCCGAGCCGCACGCGGGCTCGGACGCGGGGATGCCGCGGCTGCGCGCGCGCCGGACGCGCGACGGGTGGGCGCTGCGCGGCGAGAAGTCGCTCTCGCTCGCGCTCCAGGCCGACGCGGCGATCGTCTGGGCGCGCACGGCGCCCGGCGAGGAGCGGGCGCGCGGCATCAGCGCGTTCCTCGTCGACCTGGCCTCCGAGGGCGTTCGGCGCGAGCGCTTCGCGGACATGGGAAGCGCAGCGGTCGGGCGCGGGCGCTTGGTGCTCGAGGACGTGCGGGTGCCCGAGGACGCGCTGATCGGCGGCGAGGGCGAGGGCTTCACGACGGTGATGCGCGGCTTCGACTTCAGCCGCGCGCTGATCGGGCTGCAGTGCCTGGGCGCGGCGGCGGCCTCCGTCGCCGAGACGTGGGAGCACGTCAGCGCCCGCGAGGCGTTCGACCAGCCGCTCAGCCGCTTCCAGGGCGTCGCCTTCCCACTCGCGGAGGCCGAGACGCTGATCGCGGCGGCGCGGCTGCTGTGCCTGCGCACGCTGTGGCTGAAGGACGGCGGCGAGCCGCACACCGCCGAGGCGGCGATGTGCAAGTGGTGGGCGCCGCAGGTCGCCTTCGACGCGATCCAGGCCTGCCTGCTGCTGCACGGCCAGGCGGGCTACACGCGCGAACTGGCGCACGAGCAGCGGCTGCGCGACGTGCTCGGCCTGCAGATCGGCGACGGGACGGCGCAGATCATGAAGCTCGTGATCGCCCGGCAGCGCGTCGGGCGCGAACTCGCCCCGTAGGGCGGACAGCGGGCAGGTGTCAGCAGTTCGCCTGCCGAAAGGAACTTCCGCCCCCGCGCGGGGTTCGATTGCTTTGGTGCGCCGCTCTCCCGCACTCGTCCTCGTGGTCCTCGCCGCGCTGCTCTGCGCGGCTGCGCCGGCGCACGCCTCGCTCCAGGTCGGCATCGATGCCGACGCCACGCTGTTCGCGGGCGGCAAGCAGGCCGACGACGCGATCGCCGCCTGGAAGAAGCTCGGCATCGACGCCGTGCGGATCCAGGTGCAGTGGGGCAAGATCGCGCCGGACCCCGCGGCGAGCGTGCCGCCCCTGGGCTTCAACCCCGCCGACCCGAACGACCCGGACTACAACTGGCAGCTCGTCGACGGCGCCGTCAACCGGGTCGTCGCCGCCGGCCTGCAGCCGATCCTGATGATCGACGGGCCCCCGCCGCTCTGGGGCTCGGGCAACCCGCTGCTCGGCAACCCCCGCTACAAGCCGAGCGCGGGCGCGTTCGGCAACTTCGCGGGCGCCGTCGCGGCGCGCTACGGCGGCGTCGTGCAGGACTACATCCTCTGGAACGAGCCGAACCTGCCGCTCTGGATCCAGCCGCAGGCGACGTGTGGCTTCGAGCGCTGCTCGCCCGCCTCGGCCGACACCTACCGCGGGATGGTGCGCGCCGCGTACGACACGATCCACACGGCGGACCCGAGCTCGACCGTGCTGATCGGCGCGCTCGCCCCCGCCGGCGGCAACCTCAAGAGCGCGAACGCGAACATGCGGCCGCTCGAGTTCCTGCGCGCCCTGGCGTGCGTGAACGCGAAGCTGCGGATCATCACGACGGGCGGCTGCCGCAACTTCCAGCCGGCGGTCGCGGACGGCTTCGCCTACCACCCGCACGGCACGAAGAACCCGCCCGACCAGGACTACGCGAACCCCGACGACGCGACGCTCGCGAGCCTGCCGCGGCTCGAGAAGCTGCTCGACACGCTGCAGGGCTGGGGACGGCTCTGGAGCCCGAGCCGGCCGATGGGCATCTGGCTCGACGAGTACGGCTACCAGACGCGGCCGCCCGACAAGCTGCGCGGGGTCACGCCGGGCCGGCAGGACCTCTACCTCCAGCAGGCGTCCTACCTCGCGGGCCGCGACCCGCGCGTGCAGCTGCTCTCGCAGTACCTGTGGCAGGACGAGCCGGTCGGCAACCCGCCGCAGTACAGCGGCTGGCAATCGGGCCTGCTGTATGCGGACGGAACGCCCAAGCCGGCGCTCGCGGACTTCGCCGACCCGTTCTGGGTCGACTACGCCGGCGGCGTGCTGTGGGGCCAGGTGCGGCCCGGCGGCGCGCACGAGGTCGTCGTCGAGCAGCGGATGCCCGGCGCCGCGACCGCCTGGCAGCCGATCGGAGACGTCGAGACGGCCGGCGACGGCACGTTCGCGCTGAAGGCCCAGATCGTGCCGTTCGCCTCCTACCGGTCGGTCTCCGACGACGGCGAGATCAGCGACGCGATCGTCGCGACGCCGCCCGCCGACGACGGCTCGGGCGGGCCGTCGGGATCGGTGAACGGGCTGCTCGTCGATCGCCGCTCGGTCTCGACTGTTCCGGGCGCGCCGGTGCCGCCGTCGTTCGCGGGGCTCTCGATCGAGTACTGGTCGCTGGCGGACTACATCTCGTGGGCGGGCGGCGTGAACCCGATCTTCGCGCGGCTCGTCGGCGCGCTGGCCGCGGGCGGGCACGGCGCGCCGACCCTGCGCGTGGGCGGGAACTCGACCGACGAGTCGTGGTGGAGCCCGGACGGGACGCCCGGGCCGCCGTCGGCGCCGGTCGTGCTGACGCCGCCGTGGCTCGCGTCGCTGGGCGCGTGGGAGCGCAACACCCACATGCCGCTGCTGCTCGGGCTCGACCTCGGGCTCGGCGACCCCTCGAACGCGGCCGCGTTCGCGCAGGCGGCGCTGGGCGCGCTGCCGCCGGGCTCGCTCCAGGACTTCGAGATCGGCAACGAGCCGGACCTCTACTCGCAGCCGACGACGTTCCACGTGAGCGAGCGCCAGCTCGTGCGCACGCAGAAGCGGCCCGGCGACTACGGCTACCCGCAGTACCGCGACGAGGTCGACGGCTACCTGGGCGCGCTCGGCGCCGCGGCGCCCGGCGTGCCGCTGAGCGCCGGCGGCTTCGCGAGCTCGGTCTGGGAGGACCAGGAGGACGACCTGCTCACGCAAGCCGACGGGCGGCTGCCGGTCTTCAACGCGCACGCCTACGCGCTCGCGACGTGCGGCGGGCACACGCGCAAGCTCGGCAGCACCTACTACACGTACGCGCTGCTCGGCACGAGCGCGTTCCGCAACCTCGTGCAGCGCATGCGGCTGCTCGCGGGCATCGCTGCGGCGAACGGCGCGCAGCTGCGGGTCTCGGAGGCGAACTCGGCCGACTGCGGCGGCGTGCACGGCGGCTCGGACACCTTCGCCTCCGCGCTGTGGGGCGTCGACGTGCTGTTCGGGCTGGCCGAGGCAGGCGTGCGCAACGTCGACTTCCACACCTGGAACGGCGCCTGGTACGCGCCGATCACCTGGTCGGTGCACGGCGGCCACCTGACCGCGCGCGTGCGGCCGCTCTTCTACGCGATGCTCCTGTTCGACCGCGCGACGCCGGCCGGGGCGAAGCTGATCGCGGTCTCGCCGAACGCGGCGACCGCGAAGCTCAAGACGTGGGCGACGATCGACCCGCGCGGCACGCGCCGGATCGTGATCGTCAACAAGGACCCCGCCGCCGGGCACAAGCTCGTGCTGCGCGTGCCCGGTGGCGCCGCGCGCGGGCAGCTCGTGCGGCTGCTCGCCCCGTCGATCGCCTCGACGAGCGGCGTCTCCTACGCCGGGCAGAGCTACGGCATGTCCACGCGCACCGGCCGCCTGCTCGGCAGGCGCGTCTCGCAGGCGGTCGTGCGCAAGCTCGGCGCCTTCCGCGTGGTCGTCCCGCCCGGCAGCGCGGCGATGCTGACCGTGCGCGCGGCGCGCCGCTAGCTGGTCGTCAGCACGAGCGCGTTGCCGGAGGGGTCTCGCACGAGCGGGCCGGCGTCGTGGTCGGCGTGCTCGAGGCCCGCGGCCTCG
>DASTWP010000228.1:0-12432 GCA_035765835.1 Solirubrobacteraceae bacterium | reverse complement strand
GCTTCGGCGGGCACGTGCTCGGGCTGATGCCGCCCGGCGCGACGCCGCCGCCGGGCGCGCGCGACGTCACGCCCGCGGCGGGCGCGCGGCTGGTCTAGGGGACGGCGATCGTCGCCGGCGGCCCGACGTTCCCCGCCGCGTCGCGCGCCTGCAGCGTCAGCGTGCTCGTCCCGGAGGGCAGCAGGACGGTCTTCGTGACCGTGGACCCGCCGGGGAGCGGCGCGCCGAGCGGCAGCGCGATCGGCGCGCCGTCCGCCTGCGCCAGGTACGCAGCCGGCGTCCCGCACGTCCCGTCGTTCCCCGGCGCCGTGAACGAGAGCCGGTACAGGCCTGCGCCGAGCGAGGTCAGCGACACGTTCGTGGGCGCCGACGGCGGCGTTGCGTCGGCGTCGTAGTCGCCGGTGTCGTGCTGGTCGTGGCGGAAGCTCGGCCACTCCGGCTGGCAGGCCGGCGCCTTCGTGCTCCACTCGAACAGGTAGCCCTCGCGCGTGATCGCGGCGACGCGCCCGTCCTGGCTCAGCGCGGCGGGCGCGAAGATCCAGCCCGCGGTCTGCTTCGGGAAGCCGCTGACGTCCTGGCCCGTGAGCCCGTCGTAGGCGTGCAGCAGCCCGAGCCCCGTCTGCGCGAGCACCTGGTTGTCAGGCAGCGCCGGGTCGATCTTCGCGACTGTCGAGCTCGACAGGAACTGGTAGTCGTCGGTGACGGTCGGCCAGGCGGGCAGCGGCTGCCCGGTGCCCGCGTCGTAGGCGCCGATCGTGTGGTTGTAGGGGAAGTTCTGTCCGGGCACCGCGAGGTTCGCGAGGCCGCCCAGCGTGAGCCCGTACTTCACGAGCGCCGGCCGGCCGGTGCCGAGCACGTCGCCGACCGCGGCGGACTCGAACAGGTTCAGCGCGTCGCTGCGGTCGGTCACGTTCGAGGCGGGGCCGAACTCGTCCTGCTGCGCGCTGCGGATCAGCGTGCCGTCGGGCGCGTACTCCGACAGCGCGCCGCCGGTGGTCGAGAGCACGACCGTCTGCTGCCCGCCCACCTTCACGAGCTCGGCGTCGTTGCCGGGCCCGACGAGCGGCAGCGCGTCCGGCAGCGCGGAGTTCAGCTTCACCGGCCAGCCCGGAAGGAAGGCGCCGCTCGCGCCGTTGACGGCGTACACGCGCGTGGAGCCGCCGATCGCGTTGGCGAGCACATCGGAGAGGCCCTCCTGGAAGCCGCCCGCAAGGTCCGCCGGCGCCGGCTGCTGCGCGCCGTAGACCTCGTTGCTCGCGACGACCACGTCGTCCTTGCCGTCGCCGTTGAGGTCGCCGATCGCGGGGTCGTTGATCGACTCCGCGAGCATCCGCTGGTTGGCGGGCACGGACGGGTCGGAGAGATCGACCGGGAAGCCGGGCAGCGGCGTCCCGTCGGCGCGCCAGGCGTAGAGGTGGCCGTCGAGCGAGGAGGCGACGATGTCGATCGGCTTGCCCGGGCCCTCGAGGTGGCCCAGCGCGGGCGTCGCGAGGAAGCCGCACTTGCGGTGGTCCAGGGGCTGGTGCTCGTCGCTCGGATCGCAGAAGGCGCGGTTCTCCGCCAGCGGGAAGCCCTTGACCGCGTGGCCCTTGGCGTCCCACGCGTAGATGTGCGTGCCGGCCGCCGTGACGACGTCCGGGCGCCCGTCGCCCTTGAGGTCGGCGATCACCGGGCCGCGCGGCGGCTCGAGCGGCGCGGCGACGGTGCTGAGGCCGGGGCTCGAGAGATGGTCCTGCGCCTGCGACTGCGGAAGCGTGCGGACCGGCCAGCCCTTCAGCTCCGAGCCGTCGGGCTCGTAGGCGTGCACGTACCCGTCCTCGGTGGGGACGATCAGCTCCTGCGTGCCGTCGCCGTCGAGATCGGCGTAGCGGATCGGCGCCTCGCCGCCGGTGCCGAGGCGCTTGGGGTAGCCTGGGCGCAGCGTCGGGTCGCTGAACGCGTCGAGCACCTTGCGGTCGACGCCCTCGGTCGGGATGCCCGCTCCGGTCACGGTGAGCTGGACGGTGAACTGCTGGCGCAGCGGGTTCGGGGCGGTCGCAGAGAAGGTCGGGCCGCCGCTGTCGGGCGGGATCGCGTAGGTCGCGAGCGCGGCGCGTACGGCGTCGAGGTCGATCGTGCCGAGGTTCGTGACGGAGCCGGTCGCGTCACCCTGCGCGACGGTGTGCCAGCCGTTGTTGCCAGGGTCCTGGCCCGGCGCCCACTCGAGCTTGTAGTGGAAGGCGCCGCCCGGGGCGAAGCGCGCGCGGGCGAGGCCCGTGATCGTGGCGCTGGCGCCGGTCAGCGGCGCGTACCAGTCCGGCGAGTCGATCGCGGCCTCGGGCGGGATCGCACCGCTCGCGGCGACCGACACCGCCGCGCCGAGGTTGACGCGGCCCCAGCCGAAGTGTGAGCTCCACTGCTTGTCCGGCGGGGCGGTCGGATCGGCCGCCGGGTCGGGCGCGCCCGTGCCGGTCGTGTTGCCGGTGAGCACGTGCTCGGCGCTCTGCTCGAGGATCTCTCGGACCTCGTCGGCGCGCAGCGTGTAGCCGCGGTCCAGCGCGGCGCTCACGACCATCCCGGCCGCGCCGGCGGCCTTGCCCGTGTTCTCCGACCCGGTCGTGCCCTCCATCGTCAGCGAGCTGTGGCCGCCGTACTGCGTGATGTTCGCGCCGCGGAAGAACGTGCCGACCGGCAGCTGCGTGCCGAGCGGCAGGCCGTCGAACTGCTGCCCGGCGTCCTGGCCGAGGCCGACCGTGTCCGGGACGCTGCCCTGGACGAGGATCGTGTGGTTGTAGTTGCCGGGGTAGTTGTGGTTGGCGGTGTTGAGGTCGTCGCCGGAGTAGGTCTGCGTGACGCCCTTCTCGTATGCGTACTCCGATGCGGCCTGCGCGAACGCGGAGTGGTAGGTCGACCCGTCCGCCCCCTCGATCACCTGCGCGCCGTTGTCGCTCGCGTACAGGATCCCGAGGCCGAACGTGTTGCCGTCGGAGACGAACGTGTCCCAGACCCGGATCGGCATGATCTGGCAGTCGGGGCAGACGCCGATCGAGCCGTCGCCGTCGTTGCCCTGCTCGGCGGCGTCGGACGCGCGGCCGCTGCCGTGGTTGGCGGCGGAGAAGTAGCTCGAGCGGTCGGTCGGGTCGTTGGAGTCGTCGAAGAAGTTCCAGCCGGCGATGTCGTTGGCGTAGCCGTTGGCGTCGTTGTCGAAGTGGCTGCCGGGGATGCAGCGGACGATCTGACCGCCGCTGAGCTGGCAGTCGCCGAAGGCGTGGAGCAGGTCCTGGCCGGTGACGAGGCCGGCCGGGCCCTCGCGGCCCGCGTAGGAGAGGCTGACGCGCGGGTCGTTCGCGTAGTCGTCGACGTTGACGGCGCCGTCGCGGTTGAGGTCGTAGCCGCCGTGCGGCGCGCTCGGGTCGGTGGAGCCGTCGGCGCGCTCGGGCAGCGGCAGCTCGCCGGTGTTGAGGTGGATCTTGTCGCGCAGGCCGCGGCGGTCCCAGCGGATGCCCGTGTCGAGGATCGCGATCGTGACGTCCGGGCGCCCGCGCGTGAGCTTCCACGCGCCGGCGGCGTTGAAGCCCGCGATCTGCGGCTTGCCCGCGTTCGGCCCGACGGCGTACTGGGCCGTGGGCGTGAGCTGCGAGGGGAAGCCGAAGAGGTCGAAGCGCTCGTCGTAGAGGTTGGTGCTCGTGCGGTGCGCGCTGTCGGGCTCGGCGCTGTCGTAGTCCGGGTCGTTCGGGACGTCCTGGCGCTGCACGTTGCCCGGGCCGAGCGGCGGCCCGTAGGCGAACTGCTGCGAGGTGTCGTTCGAGGCCGGGTGGTCGAAGTCGCTCCCCGCCGCGACCGCCGTTCCGGTGCTCGCCAGCGCCACCGCCGCGAGCAGCGCGATCCACTTCCCCCTGCGCGTCATGCGCGGCAGGCTGGCAGACCGGGCACGCCGGTGCGCCGGTTTCCGGTCGGTTGAGGCCCGCGAGGGCCGCCCGGTAGGCTCGCCGCCGACCGTCACGAGGAGGACCAATGCTGCAGATCGGCCAGACCGCCCCCGACTTCGAGGCCGAGACCACCGAGGGCCGCATCCGCTTCCACGAGTGGATCGGCGACTCGTGGGCCGTGCTGTTCTCGCACCCGAAGGACTTCACGCCGGTGTGCACGACCGAGCTCGGGTACATGGCGCGGATCAAGCCCGACTTCGAGGCCCGCAACGTCAAGATCGTCGGGCTCTCCGTCGACCCGGTCGACCGCCACGCCGACTGGGCGAAGGACATCGAGGAGACGCAGGGCCACGCGCCCAACTACCCGCTGATCGCCGACGGCGACTTCGCGGTCTCGAAGCTCTACGAGATGTTGCCGGCCGACGCCTCGGGCGATCCGCTGGCGCGTACGCCGGCGGACAACCAGACGGTGCGCAACGTGTTCGTGATCGGCCCGGACAAGAAGATCAAGCTGATCCTGGTCTATCCGATGTCGACCGGCCGCAACTTCGACGAGGTGCTGCGCGTGATCGACTCCCTCCAGCTCACCGCCGAGCACCAGGTCTCGACGCCGGTGAACTGGAAGGCGGGCGAGGACGTGATCATCTCGGGCTCGGTCTCCGACGACAAGGCGCGCGAGATCTGGCCCGACGGGTGGGAGTCGCCCAAGCCCTACATCCGCATCGTCCCGGCGCCGGGCAGGGAGGCCTCGACCGCGGACGTCGCGTGAGCGCCGCGAGGGGCGAGGCGTTCCGGGCGCTGCACGCCGGCCCGCCCTTCCTGATCCCGAACCCGTGGGACGCGGGCTCGGCGCTCGTGCTCGAGCAGCTCGGCTTCCGCGCGCTCGCGACCACGAGCTCCGGGTTCGCGTTCACGCTCGGGCGGCGCGACGGCGCCGTGACGCTCGATGAGCTGTGCGCGCACGTGCGGGCGCTGTCGTCGGCCTGCGCCCTGCCCGTCTCGGCCGACATCGAGAACGGCTACGGGCCCGGCGCCGAGGACGCCGCGCGCGCGGTCGCCGCGATCGCGCAGGCCGGCGCGGCCGGGGGCTCGATCGAGGACTGGGACGCCGAGCGCGGCATCTACCCGGTCGAGCAGGCCGCGGAGCGGATCGCGGCCGCGGCCGCGGCCGCGCGCGGCGCCGGCTTCCCGTTCACGCTCACCGCCCGTGCGGAGAACCACATCCGCGGCAACCCGGACCTCGAGGACACGATCGGGCGCCTGCAGGCCTACGAGGCCGCCGGCGCGGACGTGCTCTACGCGCCCGGGCTGCGCACCGTCGAGGAGATCCGCGCGGTCTGCTCGGCGGTGTCCAAGCCGGTCAACGTGCTCGCGCGCCCGGACCTCTCGTTCGCCGACATCGTCACCGCCGGCGCGCAGCGCGTCAGCGTCGGCGGCGCGCTGACCTGGGTGGCCGCCGGTGCGCTGCGCGCGGCGGGCGAGCGCCTGCTCGCCGGCGACCTCTCCGCCCTGCAGGGGGCGAGCCCGCCAAGCGTCCTGCCTAGTGGTCGCGATGCGACCACGATCCAGGACGGTTGAGCGGGTCCTCGCGGCGGTAGCCGAGACACAACACGGGTTGGTGACCCGCGCCCAGCTCGTAGAGGCCGGGGTGACCGGAGCGGAGATCAAGCAGCGGGCCGCTACGGGCGCCTTGATCCGCGTGCATCTCGGCGTCTACCGCGTCGGTCACGCCGCGCCGAGCGTGCCGGCCGCGTACCTGGGCGCGGTCCTCGCGTGCGGCGAGGGCGACCTGCTCGCGGGGCGTGCGGGCGCCTGGTGGTCGGGGCTGGTGAAGGGAGAGGCTCCGCGGCCCGAGGTCCTGTGCCGCACCGAGCGACGCGTGCCGGGAGTGAGAACGAGGCGCTGCCGCGGGCTCGACCCGGCCGACGGGCGCATCTGGCGCGGGATCCCGACCACGACGCCGGCGCGGACGCTCACCGACCTCGCAGCCCTGCTTCCGCTCGATGCCCTGGCGCGAGCCTGCCACGAGGCCGGGGTTCTCCACCGGACGACGCCGGCGGATGTGGAAGCGGTGCTCCAGCGGCGGCCCACGACGCCCGGGGCGGCCAAGCTGCGCGCCGTGCTGAACGGCGATGCGCCGGTCACGCTGAGCGAGTTGGAGCGCCGCTTCCTCGCGCGCTTGCGCGCCGCCGGCCTTCCACCGCCGCACACCAACAAGGCGGCGGGCGGCCGGTACGTGGACTGCCGCTGGCCCGAGCACCGCCTGACCGTCGAGCTCGACAGCTTCCGCTTCCACAACAGCCGCCACACCTGGGAGCTCGACCGCCGCCGCGAGCGGGAGGCCTACGGCCGCGGCGACGACTTCCGCCGCTACACCTGGCACGACGTCGCCGAGGATCCGCGCGCGCTGCTCGCCGAGCTCGCAAGCGTCCTGGATGGCGGTCGCAGGACGACCACGGGGCAGGACGCTTAGCGCGCAAGTTTGTGGTGCAACGGCCGTTCCCGCCTGCATGGAGAGGTTCACGCGGCGGCGGCTGATGCGCGACGGGCTGGCGGGCGGCGCGTCGCTGGGGATGGCGGGGCTGGTCGGGAGGGCGCTCGTCGACAAGGCCTACGCGATCTCCGACGGCGGCTGTGCCTCGGTGAGCGACATCGAGCACGTCGTCATCCTGATCCAGGAGAACCGCTCGTTCGACCACTACTTCGGCGCCTACCGCGGCGTGCGCGGCTGGAACGACGCCGCGACGATCCCGGCGCCCGACGGCAGCGGCCTGCCGATCTACGCGCAGCCAGGCTACCCCGGCCTCGGCTACGGCGGCCACCTGTACCCGTTCCACCTGAACACGACGCCGCCCTCCAACGGCGAGTGCACGAACGACATCACGCACGACTGGGGCCCGCAGCACCGCGCCTGGCACGGCGGCGCGATGGACGCGTTCGTCAAGGAGCACCTCGCCAGCGACGGCCCCGCCAACGGCCCGCTGACGATGGCCTATTACACGCGCAAGGACCTCGCCTTCTACTACGCGCTCGCCGACGCGTTCACGATCTGCGACGGCTACCACTGCTCGGTCATCGGCCCGACGGACCCGAACCGCCTCTACTCGATGACCGCCACGCTGGACCCCGACGGCAGGAACGGCGGGCCACACCTCTCCACGCTCGTCTCCAACCGCGAGACGAAGTTCGGCGCCTACACCTGGAAGACGATGCCCGAGGTGCTCCAGGAGGCCGGCGTCTCCTGGAAGGTCTACTCGACGCCCGACGGCAACTACGGCGACAACGTGCTGGCCTACTTCAAGGCCTACCAGCAGAACGCCACGCTCGCCGCGAACGCGTTCACGCCGACCTACCCGGGGCAGTTCCAGCTCGACTGCGCCGCCGGCACGCTGCCGCAGGTCTCGTGGGTGCTCGCCCCGCTGATCGACACCGAGCACCCGCCCGCGCCGCCGCTGTGGGGCGAGGACGACACGCACACGGTGCTGAACGCGCTCGTGTCGAACCCGGATCTCTGGCAGAAGACGGCGCTCTTCGTGACCTGGGACGAGAACGGCGGCTTCTTCGACCACCTCGCGCCGCCCGTCGCGCCGAGCGGCACCGCCGGCGAGTACCTGACCGTGAGCCCGCTGCCGAGCGACGCGCAGGGCATCGCCGGCCCGATCGGCCTCGGCTTCCGCGTCCCGATGCTCGTGCTCTCGCCGCTCAGCCGCGGCGGCTTCGTCGCGACCGACACCTTCGACCACACCTCGACGCTGCGCTTCCTCGAGACGCGCTTCGGCACCCCCGTGCCGAACCTCAGCGCCTGGCGCCGCGCCGCCGTCGGCGACCTCACGAGCGCGCTCAACCTCGCGCGCGCCGACACCAGCATCCCGGCGCTGCCCGCGACCTCGCGCACGGACCCCTCGGTCACGCAGACGAGCTGCACGACCGCCGTCGTGAGCTTCGTCGACGAGCAGGCGCCGACCGTCGGCACCTACCCGGTGCCGCCCAACTCCACCCCGGCGCAGGAGCCGGGGACGGCGCCCGCGCCGAGCGGCGTAGTGGCCTGCGCCTGAGTGTCCCGCGCGCATCCCTGAACCGCTGCCCGAGCGGGTAAGGTCCGCTGCGTGCAGGAGGTGCCCACCGCGTGAGCCTTGGTGAGGCAAGTCGGGCGCACTCCGTGCCCGGCGCCGAAGCCGCGATCGAGCGCGCATCGTGCTGGCTGCTCGACCGTCAGGCGCCGGGCGGCTGGTGGAAGGGCGAGCTGCAGACGAACGTCACGATGGACGCGGAGGATCTGCTCCTGCGCGAGTTCCTGGGCATCCGCGACGAGCGGCTGACCGCCGCCACCGCGAACTGGATCCGCTCGCAGCAGCGCGCCGACGGCACGTGGGCCAACTTCCACGCCGGCCCCGCCGATCTCTCGACGTGCGTGGAGTCCTACGTCGCGCTGAAGCTGGCCGGCGACGACGTCCAGGCGCAGCACATGCGCGCCGCGCGCGAGGCGATCCTGGGCATGGGCGGCGTCGAGTGTGCGCGCGTCTTCACGCACATCTGGCTCGCGCTCTTCGGCCAGTGGCCGTGGCGCGGCGTGCCGGCGCTGCCGCCCGAGGTCGTGCTGCTGCCGCCGAGCGTGCCGCTGAACGTCTACGACTTCGCCTGCTGGGCGCGCCAGACCGTCGTCGCGCTGACGATCGTCTCCGCGACGCGCCCGCAGCGCCCGCTGCCGTTCGGCATCGAGGAGATCCGCACCGGCAACGCGCCGGCGCCCTACACGGGCTGGGGCGCGTGGCTCGACCGCGCCCTGCACGCCTACGAGCGCATGCCGGTCCGCCCGCTGCGCCGCCACGCCCTGCGCGAGGCCGAGCGCTGGATCGTGCAGCGCCAGGAGGCCGACGGCTCCTGGGGCGGCATCCAGCCGCCCTGGGTCTACTCGCTGATCGCCCTGCACCTGCGCGGCTACGCGATCGACCACCCGGTCATGCGCGCCGGGCTCGAGGGCCTCGACCGCTTCGCGATCGAGGAGGACGGCATGCGAAGGCTGGAGGCCTGCCAGTCGCCGATCTGGGACACCGCGCTGGCGATGATCGCGCTGGCAGACGCCGGCATGCCGCGCGACGACCCGGCGCTGCTCGCGGCCGCGGACTGGCTGCTCGAGGAGCAGGTCACGGAGGTCCGCGGCGACTGGGCCGTGCGCACGCCGAAGCTGCAGGCGGGCGGCTGGGCGTTCGAGTTCGAGAACGACTTCTACCCGGACGTCGACGACACGGCCGAGGTCGTGCTCGCGCTGCGGCGCGTCGCGCACCCGTTCCCGGAGCGGGTCGACGCGGCGGTCGAGCTGGGGGTCGAGTGGCTGCTCGGCATGCGCTCGAGCGACGGCGCCTGGGCCGCGTTCGACGTCGACAACACCCGCGCCGCGGTGCGCGACCTGCCGTTCTGCGACTTCGGCGAGGTGATCGACCCGCCCAGCGCGGACGTCACGGCGCACGCGCTCGAGATGCTCGCGCACGAGGGCCGCGCCGACCGGCGCGCGATCGACTGGCTGCTGGCCGAGCAGGAGGACGGCGGCTCGTGGTTCGGCCGCTGGGGCGTCAACCACGTCTACGGCACGGGCGGGGTCGTGCCTGCGCTCGTCGCCGCGGGCGTGCCGCAAGACCATCCCGCGATCGTGCGGGCGCTCGAGTGGCTGCGCGCGCACCAGAACGCCGACGGCGGCTGGGGCGAGGACTGCCGCTCCTACCGCGAGGCCGACTGGATCGGCCGCGGCGAGAGCACCGCGTCGCAGACCGCGTGGGCGCTGCTGGCGTTCATCGCCGCCGGCGACCTCGGCGAGGCGCCCGCGCGCGGCGTGCGCTGGCTCGTCGAGACGCAGAACGCCGAGGGGACCTGGGACGAGCCGTGGTTCACCGGCACCGGCTTCCCGGGCGACTTCCTCATCAACTACCACCTCTACCGCCACGTCTTCCCGCTCAGCGCGCTCGGGCGCTGGCGCGACGCGACGGGGGGCGAGCCGGCCGGGTGAGCGCGGCCGTGGAGCAGCCGGCAGTGGGTCTGCCGGACGTGCCCGCCGTGCTCGCGCAGGAGCGCGGCGAGAACTTCACGGTCGCCGGCAGGCTGCTGCCGCGCGCGGTGCGCGCGGACTTCAGGGCGCTCTACGGCTACGCGCGGCTGGTCGACGACGCCGGCGACGAGATCGAGGGCGACCGGCTCGCGGCGCTCGACTGGATCGAGCAGGACCTCGACCGCGCGTTCGCCGGCCGGGCGCGCCACCCGCTGCTCCGGGCGCTCGAGCCCGCGATCGAGCGCCATGCGCTGCCGCGCGCCGAGCTCGTCGCGCTGATCGACGCCAACCGGATGGACCAGCGCGTCTCGCGCTACGAGACGTTCGCCGACCTGCGCGCGAGCTGTGCGCTCTCGGCTGATCCCGTCGGCCGGCTCGTGCTGCGCGTCCTCGGCGCCGCCACGCCCGAGCGGATCGCGCTCTCCGACGACGTCTGCACGGGCCTCCAGATCGTCGAGCACTGCCAGGACGTCGCCGAGGACTACGCGCGCGGGCGCGTGTACCTGCCGCAGGAGGACCTGCGGCGCTTCGGCGTCTCCGAGGACGAGCTGCGCGGGCCGGTGGCGGGTGGGACGGCATCGCCCGCGCTGCGCGACCTGATCGCGTTCGAGTGCGACCGCGCGCAGGAGCTGCTGCGCGCCGGGGTGCCGCTCGCGCGCAGCCTGCACGGCCGCGCGCGCTTCGCGATCGCCGCGTTCACCGCCGGCGGCCGCGCGGCACTCGGCGCGATCGCGGCCAGCCGCAACGACGTGCTCGCCGGCCCGCCGAAGGCCTCGAAGGCGCGCCGCGCCGCGGCACTTGTCCGCACGCTGACGGAGGTGGCACGATGAGCGCGACCGCCGAGCAGCCATACAAGGTGTGCGAGGAGATCACGCGCAACCACGCCGCCAACTTCTTCTACGGCATCCGCCTGCTGCCGGCGGAGAAGCGCCGCGCGATGTGCGCCGCGTACGCGCTCGCGCGCCGGATCGACGACGTCGGCGACGGCGAGATGCCCGACGCGGACAAGCTTCGAGCGCTCACGGCGCTGCGCGAGCAGGTCTCCGCGCTGCCGGACGCGCCCACGGGCGATCCGGTGCTGAGCGCGGTGGGCGACGCGACCCGCCGCTTCGCGCTGCCGGTGGACGCGTTCGTGGACCTCGTGGACGGCGTGCACATGGACGTCGCCGGGACGACGTACGACCAGTTCGACGAACTGGTGTCGTACTGTCGACGCGTGGCGGGCACCATCGGGCGGCTGTGCCTTGCGATCTTCGACAGCCGCCAGCAGCCCGAGGCCGTGGCGCTCGCCGACGACCTCGGCGTCGCGATGCAGCTGACGAACATCCTGCGCGACGTGCGCGAGGATCTGGAGCGCGGCCGCGTCTACCTGCCCGCGGAGGACCTGCGGCGCTTCGGCTGCTCGCCGGGGCTCGACGGCTCGCCGCCCGGCGCGCTCGCCGAGCTGATCCGCTTCGAGGCGGCGCGCGCCGGCGAGTGGTTCGACCGCGGCCTCGGCCTGCTGCCGCTGCTCGATGCGCGCAGCGCGTCGTGCGTGGCGACCATGACCGGCATCTACCGGCGCATCCTCGAGCGGATCGAGCGCGACCCGAGCGCCGTTCTGCGCGAGCGCGTCTCGCTGCCCGCCTGGGAGAAGGGCTGGGTTGCGATGAGGAGTCTGGCGGGGGCGGTCGGGTGAGCGACCGCGTCGTGGTCGTCGGCGGAGGCCTCGCCGGGATCGCGGCGGCGCTCTCGTGCGCCGACGGCGGCGCGCAGGTCACGCTCGTCGAGGTGCGCTCGCGCCTCGGCGGCGCGGCGTACTCGTTCGAGCGCGAAGGGCTCTGGCTCGACAACGGCCAGCACGTCTTCCTGCGCTGCTGCGACGCCTATCGCGGGCTGCTCGAGCGCCTGGGCGTGACGGACCGGACCTTCCTGCAGCGCCGCCTCGAGGTGCCGCTGCTCGCGCCCGGCGGCCGGCGCGGCCGGCTGCGGCGCGTGGCGCTGCCCTCGCCGGCGCACCTCGCGCCCTCGCTGGCGACGTATCCGTTCCTGTCGCTCGGCGAGCGCATCTCGGCGGTGCGCGCGGCGCGCGCGCTCGGGCGCCTCGATCCCGGCGATCCGGCGCTCGACGAGCGCACGCTCGGGGCGTGGCTGACCGAGCACGGCCAGGGCGAGCACGCGCAGGCGGTGCTCTGGGACCTGATCGCCCGCCCGACGCTGAACGTGCCGGCCGCCGGGGCCTCGCTGGCGCTCGGCGCGTTCGTGTTCCGCACCGGGCTGCTCCAGCGTGCGGAGGCCGGCGACATCGGCTGGGCCGCGGTCCCGCTCTCGAAGCTGCACGACGAGCCGGCGCGGCGGGCGCTCGCCGCCGCCGGCGTGGACGTGCGCACGGGCTGGCGCGCGGAGCGGATCGAGGCGCGCGACGGCGCCGCCGTCGCGGTCGCCGGCCCGGAGCGGCTGGAGGCCGACGCGGTGGTGCTCGCGCTGCCGCACGAGCGCGCCGCC
>DASTWP010000227.1:0-11084 GCA_035765835.1 Solirubrobacteraceae bacterium | reverse complement strand
GGTCGCGAGCGCCGCGCCGCAGGCCGAGCAGAATCGCGCTCCCTCAGGGCCCTCCGCTCCGCACCGCGCGCAACGCACGGAGCGACTCTACGTTCAATCGCGCATGGCCGGGAAGAGCACGACCTCGCGGATCGAGCGCCTCCCGGTCATCAGCATCACGAGGCGGTCGATGCCGAGGCCGAGCCCGCCGGTGGGCGGCATCCCCTGCTCGAGCGCCTGCACGAAGGCCTCGTCGAACGGCTGCGCCTCCTCGTCGCCCTCGAGCGCGAGGCGCGCCTGCGCCTGGAAGCGCTCGCGCTGGGCATCGGGATCGTTGAGCTCCGTGAACGCGTTGGCGATCTCCATGCCCCCCGCGTAGGCCTCGAAGCGCTCCGTGAGGCCTGGCTTCGAGCGGTGCGCCTTCGCGAACGGCGAGAGCTCGACCGGGTAGTCCATGACGATCGTCGGCTGGCGCAGCGCCGGCTCGACGTGCTTGGTCAGCAGGTCGTCGACGAGCTGGGGCCACGTGAGGTCCTCGGTGGCCATGTCGAGGCCGGCGGCGCCGATCGCCGCTGCCAGCGCGCCGGCGTCGCGATGCTCGAGGATGTCGATGCCGGAGGCCTCGCGGATCGCCTCGACGAAGCCCACCCGCCGCCAGGGGGGCGCGAAGTCGATCTCGCCGGTGTAGCCGACGTCGCGCGCGACACCCGCCACCAGCGCCTCCAGGCGCCTCGCGGTGTCCTCGTAGTCCGCGTAGGCCTCGTACCACTCGAGCATCGTGAACTCGGGGTTGTGCTTGAACGAGACCCCCTCGTTGCGGAAGTCCTTTCCCAGCTCGTAGACGCGCTCGAGGCCGCCGACGATCAGCCGCTTGAGGTACAGCTCGGTGGCGATCCGCAGGTAGAGGTCGCGGTCGAGCGCGTTGTGGTGCGTGACGAACGGGCGCGCCATCGCGCCGCCGTAGAGCGGCTGCAGGACCGGCGTCTCGACCTCGACGAAGCCGTCCTCGTCGAGCTGCCGGCGCACGGAGGCGACCAGCTTCGCGCGCGTGAGGAACAGGGCGCGGCTGTCCTCGTTGGCGATCAGGTCGAGCTCGCGGCGGCGGAAGCGCGTCTCGACGTCACTGAGGCCGTGGAACTTGTCCGGCGGCGGGCGCAGCGACTTCGCGAGCAGCGCGAAGTCCTCCACGCGCAGGCTCAGCTCGCCGCGCCGGGAGCGGAACGCGAGGCCGTCGACGCCGACGAGGTCGCCGAGGTCGAGGTCCAGCAGCGCGGCCATGCGCTCCTCGCCAAGCACGTCGGCCTTCGCCTGCAGCTGGATGCGGCCGGAGCGGTCGTCGAGGTCGAGGAACGCCATCCGGCCCTGGCCGCGGCGGGCGTGCAGCCGGCCCGCGACGCGGTAGCGCTGATCGGAGTCCTCGCCCGCCGGCAGGTCCTCGTGCGCGTCCTGGATCGAGGCGACCGGCACCACGCCCGGATAGGCGTGCGGGAAGGGCTCGACGCCCGCCTCGCGCAGGCGCGCGAGCTTCGCGCGCCGGGCGGCGAGCAGGTCTGAGCCTGCGGCTTCCTCGGACACGCCGGGGAACCCTAGGGAATCGCCGTGCGAGCCCTAGGTGATGTCGATCTTCGTGATCTTGAGCTTGCGCTTCTTGCCGTTGGGCAGCACGACGTCGACGGTGTCGCCGCGCTTGTGGCCCATCAGCGCCTTGCCGACCGGGGACTCGTTGGAGAGCTTCTCGGGCGGCCTCGCCTCGGCGGAGCCGACGATCATGAACTTCTGGCTCGCGCCCTTGTCGTCCTTGATGTTGACGGTCGTGCCCACGCGGACGACGTCGTTGCTCAGGTCGGAGGCGTCGATCACGGTCGCCGAGCGCAGCTTCTCCTCGAGCACGGCGATGCGCTGCTCGAGCATCATCTGCTCGTTCTTGGCGTCGTCGTACTCGGCGTTCTCCGAGATGTCGCCGAACTCGCGAGCCTCCTTGATGCGCTCCGCGATCTCGCGGCGGCGAACCGTCTGGAGCTCCTCGAGCTCGCTCTTGAGGGACACGAGGCCCTCGGGAGTGAGGATGACGTCCTTGGGCATTCGGGGGGGTCCGGGGTCGAAGAAACCCGCCAGGGGCGGGCGAAGAGCGCGGCAGTATAGCGCCCGCGAAACCGGGCTCAGGCGGCCTGGGCGACAGGGCGCGACGCGGCCAGGACCGCCCGTGCCGCCGCCACCGTCGATGTGCTCTGAAGCGCCTGGTTCAGGAGCTTGTCGCCGCCGATCCGCTCGACGTACCAGGGGTAGAACTTGCGCAGGTAGCGGCCCGCGCGCTCCGGGCCGAGGTGCTCGACGGCGGCGTCCATGACCCAATGGAGCTCGGCGAGGACCTCCTCGGCCGAGGGCCCTGCGTCGCGGGTGCCGAGCACCTGGGCGAACAGCCACGGGTTGCCGAGCGCGCCGCGGGCGAGCAGCACGGCTGCGGCGCCCGTGCGCTCGTGCGCGTCGCGGACCGCCTCGGGCGTGCGCAGCCCGCCGGTCAGCAGCACCGGCGCCGGGAGCGTCTCGACGAGGCGCGCGGCGAGGTCGTAGTCCGGCGTGCCCTTGTGGTGCACCGCCGCCGAGCGCGGGTGGAAGCCGATCGCGGCCACGCCCGCGTCCTGCACCAGCCGGTGCGCGAGCTCGTAGCCGTCGGTCTCCCCCGGGCGCTGCCCCGAGCGCAGCTTCACCGTCACCGGCAGGCCCGAGCCCTCGCGCGCGGCGCGCGCGACGGCCACCGCGGTTGCGGGGTCCTTGATCAGCGCGGCGCCCGCGCCGGTCTTGCAGACCTTCGGCACCGGGCAGCCCATGTTGAGGTCGATCAAGTCGGCGCCGGTCTCGGCGACGGTCGCGGCGGCGCTGCGCATGATCTCCGGGTCCTGCCCGAAGAGCTGGATCGAGACCGGCCCGTGGTCGCGCTCGCGCGGGTGGATCCGCAGCATCTCGTTGACCGTCTTGGCGTTGCGGTGGTGGATCGCGAAGCTCGAGACCATCTCGCTGACGGCGAGGCCGGCGCCGTGGCGCTTGGCCTGCAGGCGCACGAACCAGTTGCCGATGCCGGCCAGCGGCGCCAGCACGACGCGGTTGGGGATGCGGACCCCGCCGATCTCGAAGGGCTCGGTGAGCGCGCTCATGGCTCTGACATCGTAGGGCGGGCATGCGTCTGCGCCCGCCGCGCGTCACCGTCGACACGACCCCGCTGCGCGACTCGCGCGACATGCGGTTGCTCGTCACGGGCAACTTCGTCACGGGCCTCGGGACGCAGGCCTCGCTGGTAGCGCTGCCCTACCAGGTCTACGTGCAGACGCACAGCGCGCTGGCGACCGGCCTGCTCGGCGCCGCCGAGCTCGTCCCGCTGGCGTCGATGGCGCTGCTCGGAGGCGCGATCGCCGACCGCGTCGACCGCCGGCGGCTGCTGCTGCTCGACCAGGTCGCGCTCGTCGCGGTCGCCGCGGCCCTGGCGGCGGGCGCGTTCCTGGGGCATCCGCCGCTGGCGCTGCTGTACGTGCTGGCGGGGGCGATGGCGGGCTTCGGGGCGATCCAGAACGTCACGCGCTCGGCGATCGTGCCGAACCTCGTCGAGCCTGCACGGTTGCGCAGCGCGCTGGCGCTCAACTTCGGCCTCTACCAGCTCACGATGGTGATCGGACCGGGGGTCGGCGGCGTGCTGATCGGCGCGCTCGGCGTCGGCGCGGCGTACACGACGGACGCGGTGAGCTGCCTGGCGATGGTCTGGGCGGCGTGGGCGCTGACCCCGCAGCCGCCGCACGGCCACGGCACGGACGCGCTCGAGATCGGGATCGGGCGCTCGATCGCCGACGGCCTGCGCTTCGTGCGCGGCAACCGCCCGCTGCTCGGCTCGTTCGCGATCGACCTGGGCGCGATGGCGTTCGGGATGCCGCGCGCGCTGTTCCCCGTCCTCGCCGTGAGCGTCTACCACGCGGGCGCCGAGGGGACGGGCCTGCTGTTCGCCGCGGTCTCCGCCGGCGCGACCGTCGCGGCGCTGACGACCGCGTGGCTCGAGCGCAGCCGGCGGCTCGGCCGGATCGTCGTCTTCGCCGTGATCGCGTGGGGCCTGGCGATCGCGGGCGCGGGCGCCGTGGGGGCGCTGTGGCCGGCGGCGGTGCTGCTCGCCGTGGCGGGCGCGGCCGACAGCATCAGCGCGGTCTGCCGCTCGACGATCAACCAGACCGTGACGCCCGACGCGATGCGCGGGCGGATGTCCTCGGTCTTCTCGCTTGTCGTGACGAGCGGTCCGCGGCTCGGCGACGTCGAGTCCGGGTCGGTCGCCGCGGCCACGAGCCCGCGCTTCTCGGTGGTCTCGGGCGGCCTCGCGTGCGTGGCCGCGGCGCTGGTCGTCGTCGCGGCGTTCCCCGCGTTGTGGAGCTACGACGTCGAGGAGGCGGCCGCAGCGCTCAGCGATTCCGTTCGTAGAGCAGCTTGAGGCCCTTGAGCGTCAGCAGGTCGTCGACCTCGTCGATCACCTCGGTGTAGGGGACGATGTGCTCCGCGAGCCCGCCGGTGGCGATGGTCTCCGTGTCCTCGCCCATCTCGGCGCGCAGCCTGCGCACGATCGCGTCCACGCCGCCCGCGAACCCGTAGATCACCCCGGAGCGGATCGCGTCCACGGTGGACTTGCCGATCAGGGTGCGCGGCGGCTCGAGGTCGATCTTCGGGAGCTTCGCGGCGCGACTCGCCAGCGCGTCGAGGGAGATCTCCACGCCGGGCGCGATGATCCCGCCCAGGTACTCGCCCTCGGCGGACACGGGGTCGTAGGTGATCGCGGTGCCGAAGTCGACGACGATGCACGCGCCGCGCACCTTCTCGTAGGCGGCCACCGCGTTGACGAGCCGGTCGGCGCCGATCTCGCGCGGGTTGTCGTAGCGGATCGGCATCCCGGTCTTGATGCCCGGCCCCACGACGAGCATCCGGTGCGCGAGATAGCGCTCGGCCATCGCCTCCCACTGCGGCGCCAGCTCGGGCACGGTGGAGGAGACGATCGACGTGTCGAGGTCCGCGAGGCCGACGCCGCGCAGCTCGAGCAGGTTGCGCAGCGCCGCACCGAGCTCGTCCGCCGTGGAGTCGCGCACCGTCGCGAAGCGCCAGTGCTCGAGCAGCTCCTCGCCGCGGAACGTGCCGAAGTGGGTCTGCGTGTTGCCGACGTCTACGACGAGGAGCATCGGCGCGGGATTATCGTCGCCACCGTCCTGGCTGGTGGTCGCAGGGCGACCACAAGTCAGGACGGTAGGTGCAGCGGCGGCCCCGCGCGGCGCACGCCCTCCTCGACGGGCAGCGCGGCGAGGCAGTCGCTCAGCCGCGTGCCGTCCGGCGTGCGCAGCTCGAAGTCCAGCTCGAGCAGCGGGACCAGCACGAAGCGCCGCGCGGTGACCTGCTCGTGCGGCAGGCGCAGGCGCTCGCTCTCGTAGGTGGTCTCGCCGAGCAGCAGCAGGTCGACGTCGATCGGCCGCGGGCCGTGGCGCACGCCGCCCTCGAGGTCGCGGCCGAGCGCGCGCTCGACGGCCTTGCAGGCGTCGAGCAGCGCCTCCGGCGCGAGCTCCGTGTCGATCCGCACGCAGGCGTTCAGGAACGCCGGCTGGTCGAGGACGAGGCCGACCGGGTCGGTGTCGTACGTCGACGAGGAGGCCAGCACCGTCACGCCGTGCGCCGGCAGCGCGTCGACGGCCGCCTGGAGGTTCGCACGGCGCTCGCCGACGTTCGAGCCGAGGCCGAGGTGCCCGGTCACGGGCGCGGGACCAGCAGGGCGAGCTGGCGGCTCTGCGCGAGCAGGACGCCGTCGGGGCTCCACAGCTCGCCGTCCTCCTCGACGAAGCCGCCCTCGGACGTGGCCGTGCGGAAGACGGCGAGGACCCGGTCCTGCGGGTCGAGCGCCGTCGCGGCGGGCGGGTTGCGGAAGTGGACGGTGAGGTCGATCGTCGGGGCGGGCACCGGGGTCTTCAGGCGCGTGAACACCGGCGGCCACCAAGCGTCGCAGTACATCGCGAGGACCGGCGCCTCGACCGGCCGGGGCTCGCGCAGCCGCAGCCAGCCGCCGCTGAGCGCCTCGTCGGAGCCGCTGAACGGCATCGGCCCGATCGCGGGGCGCATGTCGAAGTAGCGGCTGATGGGCACCTGCGGGATCGCCGGGATCGGCTCGATCTGCGCGGCGGGGCGCACCTGCGGCGGCGCGCCGGCGAAGTCCAGCGCGCTGTCCATCTCGACGCCGAAGGCGGCGATCGCCAGCACCTGGAGCCTGCCGTGCTGCGAGGCGCGCGCGACGAGCGTGCTCATGCGCCGGCCGCTGCGCACGACCTCGACGGCGATGTCGAGGGGCCCCTCGGCGGGCGGGCGCAGGTAGTGCAGGGTCAGCGAGCGCGCGGGGCGCGCGGGATCGGCGAGCTCGCCCTCCATCGCGCGCAGCACGATCGCGGCGACGTAGCCGCCGTTCGGGCCGGCGGGCGCCGACCACGTGGAGTCGACCGTCCCGGTCCAGGCGCCCTCGCCCGCCGCCTCGACCACCGTGGCGCGGTCGAAGGCCGTCGCCTGCCCGAGCCCGCTCACTCCTCGCCCGCCTGGCGCCAGACCTCCACCGAGACCGACTCGACGGCGAGCGGGATCGGCGGCTCGGGCTTCGTCGCCTTCACCCACACCTCCTCGGCCGCGTAATCCGCGATCAGCCGGTCGGCGATCGCCGAGCACAGCCGCTCGAGCGTCTTGTAGGAGCGCTGCTGGGCGACCAGCGAGACGGTCTCGCAGACCGCGCCGTAGTCGACGGTGTCGTCGATCATGTCGGTGACCGTCGCGTCGACCTCGCCGACCTCCAGGCGCAGGTCCAGCACGAGCCGCTGGCCGATCTCGCGCTCGGCCTCGGTCACGCCGTGGTGCGTGTAGAGCGACAGGCCTGTGATCTCCACCGTCACCTCGGTCTGCGCCGCGCCCTCCTCGTCCTCGTCGTAGCCGTCCTCGTCGCCGAGGTCGTCGAGGTCGTCCTCTTCCGGGTCGCGCGGCTCGTCAGGCATGGCCGGGCAACGTAGCAGCCGCGACTTTCAGCGCATCGACGGTCGGCGCGACGTCGTGGACGCGGAAGACGCTCGCCCCGCGCTCGTAGGCGAGCACGTTCGCGGCGAGCGTCGCGGCGACGCGGTCGTGCGGGTCCTCGCGCCCGGTGAGGCGCCCGAGGAACGACTTGCGCGAGGTCCCGACCACGACCGGGAGCCCGAGCGCGGCGATCTCGTCCAGGCGCCGCAGCAGCTCGAGGTTGTGCGCGCCCGTCTTGCCGAAGCCGATGCCGGGGTCGATGTGGATGCGGTCCTCGCGCACGCCCTCGCGCACGGCGAACTCGACGCGCTCGCTCAGGAACGCCTTGACGTCGTCGACGACGTCGTCGTAACGCGGGTTCTCCTGCATCGTGCGCGGCTCGCCGAGCATGTGCATCAGGCAGCACTCGCAGCCGCGGTCGGCGACGAGCGAGGCCATCTCCGGCTCGTGCCGGAAGGCGCTGACGTCGTTGACGTAGCCGGCGCCCGCGTCGAGCGACGCGACGGCCACGGCGAGCTTCGTCGTGTCGATGCTCAGCTGCGCGCCCGCGACGCGCAGCGCGGCGATCGCCGGGAGGACGCGGCGCAGCTCCTCCTCCTCGGCGACCGGCTCGGCGCCGGGCCGCGTCGACTCGCCGCCGACGTCGACGATCGCGGCGCCCTGCGCGATCAGCGCGCGGCCGTGCGCGACCGCCTCGTCGCGGTCGAACCACTCGCCGCCGTCGGAGAACGAGTCCGGAGTGACGTTGAGGATGCCCATGACGCGAAAGGGCCGCACGGGCGCAGGATCCTAGATAGCGTGGGCGTCATGGCTGCTTGGGACATCTCCGGAAAGGTCGTGCTGATCACCGGCGCCGCGCGCGGCATCGGGGAGGGGACCGCGCGCGCCCTCGCTGCGCGAGGCGCGAAGGTCGCGCTCGTCGGCCTCGAGCCCGAGCGCCTGGAGCGCGTCGCCGGGGAGATCGGCGGCGAGGCGTTCTGGCACGAGTGCGACGTCACCGACCGCGCGAGCGTCGACGCGGCGGTGGCCGCGACGGTCGAGCGCTACGGCGGCGTCGACTGCGCGATCGCCAACGCCGGCATCGCGATTCCCGGCTTCGCGCGCTCGATGGACCCCGACGCGTTCGAGCGCGTGATCCAGGTCAACCTGCTCGGCGTCTGGCGCACGCTGCACGCGGCGCTGCCGCACGTGCTCGAGCGCCGCGGCTACCTGCTCGGCATCGCCTCCGAGGCCGCGCTCGCGCCGTTCCCGGGCGCCGCCTCCTACGGCACCGCGAAGGCGGCGGTCGAGCAGCTGTGCAACTCGCTGCGCCTGGAGCTCAAGCACCTCGGCGTCGACGTCGGCGTCGCGTACTTCCACTTCATCGACACCGACATGGTGCGCGGCAGCGACGCCTCGCCGGTCTCGGGCCTGATGCGCTCGAAGGCGAAGGGCGTCTTCAAGAAGACCTATCCGCTCGCGGGCGCGGTGGACGCGGTCGTCGAGGGCGTCGAGCACCGCGCGCACCGGGTCGTGCACCCGGGGTGGCTGCGCTGGATGATCCTCTTCCGCGGCTTCGTCCCGAAGCTCGCCGAGAGCCAGATCCTCGCTGCGGTGCCCGAGGCCGACCGCGTCGCGGCAGAGCACGCCGAGCGCCTCGGCGCGACCGCCGCGACGCAGGCCGTCGGCGCCGGCGGCGAGGCCGACGCCGCCGCGCGCGAGCGCTCGGCTACGCCTGCCGGCGGCGCGTGACCCAGATGTGCTCCATCGGCCAGCGCCGCGCCCAGGCGTTCTCCTCCTCGCTGCGGTAGGTCGACGTCGCGCCGGGCGCGGGCCGGTTCTCGACGAGGTCCACGACCTCGAGGCCGTTGCGCACGAACAGGCGGATCCACTCGCCGTAGGGCAGGTTGAACTCGACCAGCCCGTCGTTCCAGGCGATCCGGTGCAGCCCGAAGTAGTCGCGCACCGGCCCCGGCGCGATCTGCTCGTCGTCGTCCTGCGCGTAGAAGAGGATGTTGAACGGCGTGAGGTCGCTGAACGCGAAGGTGCCGCCGGCGCGCAGCACGCGCGCGACCTCCGGCACCGTCAGGTAGGGGTCGCCGAAGAGCATCGCCCCGTAGTCGCAGAAGACGATGTCGAATGCCGCGTCGCCGAACGGCAGCGTCTCGGCGGAGGCGTGCACGAGCTCGACCTCCACGCCGGCCTCGTGCACGTTGCGGCGCGCATGCTCGAGCTGCGCGGCGGAGTTGTCGAGCCCGGTCACGCGGGCGCCCCGGCGTGCGAGCGCGATCGCCCATTGCGCGGCGCCGCAGCCGAGCTCGAGCACGTCGCGCCCGCCCACGTCGCCGAGGATCCGCAGCTCGTCCTCGGGGATCTGCCACAGGCCCCAGCGCGGGTCGGCGGCGCCGATGAACGCCGCGTGCTCGCGCTGGTACTCGGCCGCCTTCTCGTCCCACCACGCGCGATTCCCGCGCGCGTGCTCGGTCAGCTCGTCCATGGGCGCAGCTTCGCGCATCGCGGCGGTGCGGGCGAGCGGACCGCCCAGGGGCCGATCTGCTTGGCTGGGGGTGGTGCGGCTCGAGGCCTCCCCCGTGCATGTGCGCCGGCGGCTCACGGCGCTCGGCGTGCTCGTCGCGATCGCGGTCGTCCTGACCGTCGTCCTGACCGGCGGCGGGCATCCTGCGAGCCGCTTCGCCCCCGCGGCGGGGCCGAGCCCGACCACGCGCGACCCGATCGCCTACGACGCCGCGCGCCGTGGCGCCTTCGAGCGCGCGGCCGCCGGCGGCGTCGCGCACGTCCTCTACGCCAAGAGCGTGGGCGGCGTGGTGGCGACGGCGCGGCGGGTCGCCGCCTTCCGGCCGCTCGTGGACCGCGCGGGCTGGGACCCGGACACGCTCGAGGCCCTGATCTTCCTCGAGAGCGGCGGGCGGCCGGACGCGCAGGCCGGCTCCGATCCGAGCGCCGCGGCGGGGCTGACGCAGATCGTCGCCGAGACCGGTAGGGACCTGCTGCACATGCGCATCGACCTGGCGCGCACGCGCACGCTCGAGCGCGCGATCGCCGGCGGCCGCCGCGTCGCCGCACGGCAGCGCGAGCTGCGCCGCGTCGACGAGCGCTTCGACCCGGCGAAGGCGATCGCGGCCACCGTGCGCTACCTGCGCTTCGCCCGCGCGAAGCTCGGCCGCGACGATCTCGCCGTCGCCAGCTACCACATGGGCGTCGGCAACCTCCAGTCCGTCATGCGCGCCTACGGAGCCCAGGGGGCGGGCGGGACCGTCTCCTACGCGCAGCTCTACTTCGACTCCTCGCCGCTGCACCACGCCGCGGCGTGGAACCTGCTGGCCTCCTTCGGCGACGACTCCTCGACCTACCTGTGGCGGATCGAGGCGGCGAAGGAGATCATGCGTCTGTACCGCACCCGCCCGGCCGAGCTGCGCCGCCTTGCCGCCCTGCAGATGCGCTCGGGCTCGAGCGAGCGGGTGATGCACCCGGCGGCGAGCGCCGCGACGGCCGGCCAGCTCGCGCGGCTGCCCGTGGCGCGGCTGCGCCGGGACGGGATCGCCGTGGGCGGGCGGATCGCCGCCGGCGGCCTGCGGCCGCGCGCGCTGGCGGCGCTCGAGGTTCTCGGGGCGGGCACGCAGGCGATCGCCCGCACGAGCCCGTTGCTCGTCACCGGCCTCGACGCCACCGGCTGGAGCTTCGACGTCTCGCGCGTCTACCGCAGCGGCGCGCAGGCGCTCGCGTTCCAGTTCATGCTCGACCGCCTCACGGCGCTCGGCTGGATCGCGTGGGAGCGCGACCCCACCGTGATCCACGTCACCGCGGCGGCAAAGCCGCCGGTGTGACGCATCCCGCCGGACCCGCCCGGGGGTGGGCCGGAAAAGCGAAGACAGCGTTCGCTTTTAGCACCCACCCCGGACTCAATGGTCGACCAGCCCACACCGAACCGCCGGCGGAGCGCTCCTGAGGGCCGGATCGTCGTGCGTGCGTGGTGTCGGGGGACAGTGCTTTGCACGGCCCCCGACAAGCGGGGGCGCGCAGGCGCGGCGAGGCGCCCCCTCAGGTCAGGCGAG
>DASTWP010000226.1:0-10689 GCA_035765835.1 Solirubrobacteraceae bacterium | reverse complement strand
CGCGCTCCAGCGCGAGCACGGCCTCGCCGAGTTCGTCGCGCTCCAGCCGCACTACAACCTCGTCGAGCGCGAGTTCGAGCGCACGCTCCTGCCCGTCGCGCAGCGCCACGAGCTCGCCGTGCTGCCGTACTTCGCGCTCGCGCGCGGCTTCCTCACCGGCAAGTACCGGCCTGGGGGCGTGGCCGTCGAGTCCCAGCGCGCGGAGGGCGCCCGCGCCTATCTCGACCGCCCGGACGCTGCCGCCGTGCTCGGCGCGCTCGACGCGATCGCCGCTGCGCACGGCACGACGCAGGCCGCCGTCGCGCTCGCGTGGCTGCGCGTGCAGCCGGCCGTGGTCGCGCCGATCGCCAGCGCCCGCACGACCGCCCAGCTCGAGCAGATCCTGCCGTCGGCGACGCTCGAGCTCACGCCCGAGGAGCTCGAGCGCCTCTCGGCGAGCAGAGCCTAGGCCGCGGCCTTCGCCGCGAGCTGGCCGCACGCGGCGTCGATGTCGCGGCCGCGCGTCAGCCGGATCGTCGCGCGCACGCCGTGCTCCTCGAGCACGGCCTTGAAGGCGGCGATCGCGTCGGGGGTCGACCCCTCGTACATCCCGGTCGGGTTGTAGGGGATCAGGTTGACCTTGAACATCCGCGGGTCGAGCGCCTTCGCGAGCTGCAGCGCCTGCTCGTAGCGGTCGTTGACGCCCGCGAGCATCACGTACTCGACGTAGACCATCCGCCGCTTGGCCTCGTAGAAGCGCCGGCAGGCGGCGAGCACCTCGTGCAGGGGGTAGCGGTCGTTGACCGGCATGATCTGCGAGCGCAGCGCCGGGTCCGCGGCGTGCACCGAGAGCGCGAGGCGGATCGGCAGCGGCGAGGAGCGCAAGCGCTCGATGCCCGGGATCCAGCCCACGGTCGAGATCGTGGTGCGGCGGCTCGTGATCCCGACGTCCGGCAGCTTCGAGCACGCCTCGAGCACGCCGTCGAGGTTCATCATCGGCTCGCCCATGCCCATGAAGACCGCGTGGTCGACCGCCTCGATGCGGCGGAAGTGAAGCGCCTGGTCGAGGATCTCCGACGCGGTGAGGTTGCGCCCGAAGCGCATCGTCCCCGTCGCGCAGAACGTGCACGTCAGCGGGCAGCCGGACTGCGAGGACAGGCACAGCGAGCGCCGGCCGGTCTTGTAGCGCATGAGCACGGCCTCGACCGGGCGGCCGTCGTGCGTGCCGAACAGCGTCTTGACCGTCCCGTCGCGCGACTCGGCCTGCGACTCGACGCTCAGCGTCGAGAACGGAACCTCCTCGGCGAGCCGCTCGCGCAGCGCCGCCGGCAGGTTCGTCATGGCCTCGTAGCCCGCTACGCCGCGGGCGGTCCACTCCCACACCTGGCGCGCGCGGAAGCGCGGCTCGCCGAGAGCGGCCAAGCGCTCGTCGAGCAGGCGCAGGTCCATGCTCACACCGTAGCCTGCGGCCCATGAGCTACACGCTGAAGAATCTCGAGGAAGTGCACGACATCGCGGCGGAGCGCGGGCTCTCGGACGTCTTCGAGGCGCGCTTCGCGCGCAAGGACCTCGAGGCCGAGGACACGGGCCTCACGCTGCACCGGGTCAAGCCCAACAAGCGCCAGGCGTTCGGCCATCGCCACGAGCACGCCGAGGAGGTCTACGTCGTGCTGAGCGGCTCCGGCCGCGTGCGCCTGGACGACGAGATCGTCGAGCTCAAGCGGATGGACGCGCTGCGCGTCGCGCCGCGGGTCGCCCGTCGGTTCGAGGCCGGGCCCGACGGCCTCGAGATGCTCGCCGTGGGCCCCCACCACGACAAGGACGGCGAGATCCTCCCGGACTTCTGGAAGGACTGACGGGCTGCGCCTGGCGAAGCATCTCGCGCACGCCGGCGTGGCCTCGCGCCGCGCCGCCGAGCGCCTGATCGAGCAGGGGCGCGTGACGGTCGGCGGCGAGGTCGTCACCGACCCCGCGCGCGACGTCAGCGGCGATGACGCCGTCGCGGTCGACGACCGGCCGCTCGCCGCGGCGCCGCCGCGCCGCGTGGTCTTCGTGCTCAACAAGCCGCCCGGCGTGGTCTCGACCGCGCGCGACACCCACGACCGGCGCACGGTCGTGGACCTCGTGCCGCACGCCCAGCGCCTCTACCCGGTCGGGCGCCTCGACGCCGACACGACCGGCCTGATCCTCTTGACCGACGACGGCGACCTCGCGCACCGCCTCACGCACCCGAGCTTCGAGGTGCCGAAGACCTACCGCGCGCGCGTCGAGAACGGGCCGCTGCGCGCGCCCGCGCTGCGGGCGCTGCGGGAGGGCGTCGACCTCGACGACGGGCGCACCGCGCCCGCGCGCGTGCGCCAGGTCGAGCCCGGCCTGCTCGAGCTGACGATCCACGAGGGCCGCAAGCGGCAGGTCAGGCGCATGTGCGCCGCCGTGGGCCACCCGGTCGTCGAGCTCACGCGCGTGGCGTTCGGGCCGCTGCGCCTCGGCGACCTGCGGAGCGGCGAGCACCGCGAGCTGACCCCGGCGGAGGTGGAACGGCTCAGGAGCCCTTCCGCGCGTACAGGAAGCTCATGACCCCGCGACCGCCGGCCTTGGCCAGGATCGCGGCGAGCACCTGGTCGGCCGAGGCCTTGTCCTTCAGCCCGGAGCCGTGCCTGAGCCAGTAGACCGCCGCCTCGTAGCGGTGCGGCGGCCCGGCCGGCGGGCACGGCGGCCCCCAGCCCTGCTTGCCGAAGCCGTTGACGCCCTGCTTGGCGCCCGGCGGCGCCTCGCCGCCCGCGATGGCGTGCAGCGTCGGCGGCAGCCCGTAGACGGTCCAGTGCACGAACGGCCCGCCCGGCGCGTCCGGATCCGTCACGACGACGGCCACCTCGCGCGCCTGCGGCGGGATCGCCCCCCAGCGCAGCGGCAGCGCGGTGCCCGCGCCGTCGCAGGTGAAGCGCACGGGCAGCATGCCGCCCGGCCGCACGGCCGGGCTCGAGACCGCGATCGTCGCGGGCGCGCGCGGCAGCCGCGGCTTCGAGCCGCCGCAGCCCGCGAGCAGCAGGGCCGTGAGCGCGCCCGCGGCGAGCATCCGGATCGGGCGCGGCGTGGCCATGCTGGCATCATGCCGCGACCATGCGCCTGTTCGCGCTGCGCGGAGCCACCACCGTCGATCGCAACGAGTCCGACGCGATCCTCGACGCGACGGAGGAGCTGCTGCGCGAGGTCCTGCGGCGCAACGACCTGCGGCCGGAGGACTGTGTCAGCTGCATCTTCACGATGACCCACGACCTCGACGCCGAGTTCCCCGCAGTCGCGGCGCGGCGCATCGGCTTCGACCGCGTCCCGCTGCTGTGCGCGCGCGAGGTGCCGGTGCCGGGCTCGCTGCCGATGGTCATCCGCGTGCTCGCGCACTACCACGCGCCGGAGGAACACCGCACGCAGCACGTCTATCTCGGCGAGGCCCGGCGGCTTCGCACCGATCTCGAGAGCGCGCAGTAACGTCGTCCGCGTGATGGCCCTCGAGTTCTCAGAGCGCGTCCGGCGCATCCCCGTCTATCCCGCCGCGGCCGGCTACGCGCTGCCCGACGACGTCGCGCTGCTGGCCTCGAACGAGTCCCCCGAGCCGCCGCTGCCCGCGGTCGTCGAGGCGGTGGCGCGCGTGCTCGGCGGCGTCAACCGCTATCCCGACCCGAGCAACGCGGGCCTGCGCAAGGCGCTGAGCGAACGCTACGGCGTGCCCGCCGCGCGGATCGCGGTCGGCAACGGGTCCTGCGACATCCTGCTCGCGGCCGCCGAGGCGCTGCTCGAGCCCGGCGCGGAGGTCGTCTACGCATGGCCGTCGTTCTCGATCTACCCGCACCTCGCCGCGGCATCGGGCGCGAGCGCGGTGACGGTCCCGCTCGACGCGCACGAGCGCCACGACCTGGACGCGATGGCGGCGGAGATCACGTCGGCCACGCGCCTGGTGATCGTCTGCAACCCGAACAACCCGACCTCGACCGCGCTGCCGCTCGCGCAGATCGCCGCCTTCGCCGAGCGGGTCCCGCGCCGCGCCGCGCTGATCGTCGACGAGGCCTACTGCGAGTTCAACACGCTCGACGATGCCGACGCCTCGCTCGCGCTGCTGCAGAAGCACCCGAACCTCGCGCTGCTGCGCACGTTCTCGAAGGTCCACGGTCTCTGCGGCCTGCGCGTCGGCTTCGCGCTCTGCGGCTCGGAGGAGCTCGTGCGCGCGGTCGACCAGGTGCGCCAGCCGTTCTTCTGCAACGCCGCCGCTCAGGCGGCCGCGATCGAGGCCCTCAAGCACCAGGACGAGGTCACGCGCCGCGTCGAGCGCACCGTGATGGCCCGGATGGAGATGGAGGCCGCGCTGCGCGGCCTCGGCATCCAGGCCGCCGCCTCGCAGGCGAACTTCTGCTGGTTCGACCTGCCCGAGCACGCCGACGAGGACGCGGTCGTCCGCGGCCTCGCCGAGCGCGGCGTCCTCGTCCGCGCCGGCAAGGCGCTCGGCAAGCCCGGGGCGCTGCGCGTCACCTACGGCACGCCGGGCGAGAACGCCCGGTTCTTGCGCGAGTTGGCCACGCTGCTCTAACCTCCCCTCCGCGATGGCCCGAGGCCTCGACAGCGCCACTACGAAGACGACCGCCACCGCGGCCGTCCTCGCGCTGCCCGCCTCCGGCTACGCCTATCGCTCCGCCTGGCGATTTAGCTAGGCGCTCGGCCTGCGCGGCGACCCCGCGCAGCCGCACCAGGCCCCCGGGGCCGAGCGCCGTCTCAGGGCGCGCCGCGCGCGCACGCAGCACCAGCACTCGTATCGTTCTCAAGCGGAGCAGCACCCGGGAAAGGCAGCAGCAGATGATGATCGTCATGAAATCGACGGCGACCTCGGAGGAGGTCCAGGCCGTCATCGACAGGATCGAGTCCGTCGGCGCGCGGGCGCATCCGAGCACCGGCGACGAGATCACCGTCATCGGCGCGATCGGCGACCGCGAGCACATCGCGCGCCTCGAGCTCGACGGCGCGCCCGGCGTGGACCGCGTCGTCCCGATCCTCAAGCCCTACAAGCTCGCCTCGGCGCAGATCCGCCACGGCGAGGCCTCGACGCTCGAGATCGCCGGCCGCAGGATCGGCGGCGAGCACTTCGCGCTGATCGCCGGACCCTGCACGGTCGAGTCGCGCGAGCAGACGCTCACGACCGCCGAGGTCGTCCACGCCGCCGGCGCGACGATGCTCCGCGGCGGCGCCTACAAGCCGCGCACGAGCCCGTACGCGTTCCAGGGGCTCGGCCAGGAGGGGCTGCGGCTGCTCGCCGAGGCCAAGGCCCGGACCGGGCTGCCGATCGTCACCGAGCTGATGGACGCGCGCGACCTCGAGGCCGTGCTCGAGGTGGCCGACGTGATCCAGGTCGGGGCGCGCAACATGCAGAACTACGCGCTGCTCGCCGAGATCGGGCGCTCGGGCCGTCCCGCGCTGATCAAGCGCGGCCTGTCCTCGACGCTCGAGGAGCTGCTGATGGCGGCCGAGTACGTGCTCAAGGAGGGCAACCCGAACGTGCTGCTCTGCGAGCGCGGGATCCGCACGTTCGAGACCGCCTACCGCTTCACGCTCGACCTCACGGCCGTCCCGGTGCTCAAGGAGCTCACGCACCTGCCTGTGGTCGTCGACCCGAGCCACGCCGCCGGACGGCGCGACCTCGTCGAGCCGCTCAGCCTCGCCGCCGCCGCGGCGGGCGCCGACGGCGTCATCGTCGAGGTGCACCCGCAGCCGGAGGAGGCGATCTGCGACGGGCCGCAGGCGCTGCGCACCGAGGGCTTCGCGGCGTACGCGGCGAAGGTCGAGCAGGCGGCGGCGCTGGCGGGCAAGGCCGCGTTCCGCCCGGCGGCGGCGGCCGCTTGATCGTCGCGGTCGTCGGCGTCGGGCTCGTGGGGGGCTCGGTCGGGCTGGCCGCGCGCTCCCGGCTCGGCGCCCACGTGCGCGGGGTCGACCCCGCGGCGGCTGTGCGCGCGCTGGAGCGCGGGGCGATCGACGAGGCCTGCGACGAGATTCCAGCGGCGCTGCGCGGCGCGGACGCGGCGTTCGTCGCGGTGCCGGTCGACGCGCTGCCGGCCGTGCTCGACGCCGTGCTCGCCGCCGCGCCGCAGGACTGCGTGGTCACGGACGTCGGCTCCGCCAAGCGCCCGGTCGTCGAGGGGCGCGAGGACCCGCGCTTCGTCGGCGGGCACCCGCTGGCCGGCGCCGAGGCCGCCGGCGTGGAGCACGCGCGCGAGGACCTCTTCGACGGCGCCACCTGGTACCTGACCCCGACGCGCGCCACCGCCGGCGTCCTCTACGAGCGCCTGCACCGGATGCTCGGCGCGCTCGGCGCGCGGCCCGTCGCGCTCGACGCCGTCGCGCACGACCGCATCATGGCGACGGTCTCGCATCTGCCGCACGTGCTCGCGAACGTCCTCGTCGGCCAGGCGGCCGGCGCGCTCGACGGCGAGGCGCTGCCCGCGGTCGGCCCGAGCTTCCGCGACGCCACGCGCGTGGCGGGCGCGAACCCGCCGCTCTGGAACGGCATCTACGCGGCCAACCGCGACGCGCTCGGAGAGGCGCTCGACAGCGCGATCGCGACGCTCGCCGAATGGCGCGAGCGGCTCGGCGCCGGGGAGGACCTCGCGGCGCTCCAGGAGCGCGCCGCGCGCGAGCGGGCGGCGCTGCTGGAGGACCGCTTCGGCGGCCCGCTGGTCGAGCTGCGCGCGGCGGTGCCGAACCGCCCCGGCGTCGTCGCCGACCTCGCGCTCGCCCTGGGCCACGCGGGCATCAACATCTCCGACATGGCGCTCGCGCCGAGTCCCGACAACACGCAGGGCGTGATCGCGCTGTGGGTCAAGGACCGCGAGGCCGGGCGCGCAGCCGCGCTCGTGCGCGAGCTCGGCTTCCCGGTCAGCGCGCAGGGCGGCGCGTCGTGACCGAGCGCTTCGACCCGGTCGAGCGGCTGCGCGGCTCGCTGACGCCGCCGCCGGACAAGTCGGTCTCGCACCGCGCCGCGCTGCTCGGCGCGATGGCCTCCGAGCCGGTCTGCATGCGCAACCTGCTCGACGCGCAGGACACGCGCTCGACGCTCGCCGCGGCGCAGGCGCTGGGCGCGCTCGTCGAGCGGCGCGAGGAGGCCGGCGAGGTGGTCATCCGCGGCACGGGCCTGCGCGAGGCGCGCACGCCGGAGGGCCCGATCGACGTCGGCAACGCCGGCACGCTGATGCGGCTCCTGCCCGGATGGCTGGCGGCGCAGGACGGGCGCTCCTTCACGCTGGACGGCGACGCCTCGATCCGCCGGCGCCCGATCGACCGCATCGCCGTGCCGCTCGAGCGGATGGGCGCCCGCATCGAGGCCACCGAGGGGCGCTTCGCGCCGTTCACGGTGCACGGCGCGCACCTGCACTCGATCGCCTACGAGCTGCCGGTCGCCAGCGCGCAGGTGAAGTCGTGCGTGCTGCTGGCGGCGCTGATCGCGGACGGCGCGACGACCGTCATGGAGCCCGCGCCCACCCGCGACCACACCGAGCGGATGCTCGCCGCCGCCGGTGTCGCGGTGCACCGCAACGGCCGCCGCGTGACGGTCGGCAACGTCGACGAGCTCGTGCTCGACGAGTTGCGCGTCCCCGGCGACCTCTCCTCGGCGGCGTTCATGATCGCCGCTGCGCTGCTGGTCCCGCACTCCCGGATCCTGGTGCACGACGTCGGGGTGAACTGGACGCGCTCGGGCTTCCTGCGGATCATCGAGCGGATGGGCGCGATCGTGCTGGGCGACCTCGAGGAGGAGAACGCCGAGGAGGTCCCCACGACCGAGCCGGTCAGCGACCTCGACGTCGCGGCCGGGCCGCTCGTGGCGACGGAGGTGGACGCCGACGAGGTCCCGCTCGCGATCGACGAGCTGCCGCTCGTGGCGCTGCTCGGCTGCTTCGCGGAGGGCGAGACCGTGGTGCGGGGCGCGGGCGAGCTGCGGGTCAAGGAGTCCGACCGGATCGCGACCGTCGCCGACGGCCTGCGCGGTCTGGGGGCGGACATCGAGGCGACGGCGGACGGCTTCGCGGTGCGCGGCACGGGCGGCCTGCGCGGCGGGCGGATCGAGGCCCACGGCGACCACCGGCTGGCGATGCTCGGCGCCGTCGCGGGCCTCGCCTCGCGCGAGGGCGTGGAGGTCGAGGGCATCGAGGCCGCGGCCGTCTCCTACCCCGGCTTCACGGCCGATCTGCGCAGTCTTGTAACACCGTAATCCGCTCCGGGTACGCTCACCTCACGATGGCCGAACCCAGCGCCGGCAAGCAGCGGAAGGACGGGGACCGGCGCGGGCCGCAGCAGCAGCCGCCGGCCTGGCGCGTCGAGCCGGCCGAGGACGGTCGCGGCCGGCCCCCGAAGGAGAAGCCGCCGCTGATGCCGCCGCCGGGGCGGCGGCGCAAGTGGCTCGCGGTGATCCTGGTCCTGCTGGCGATCAACATCATCGCCGCGCTCACGACCGGGCAGCCGCAGAGCCGCGTGCAGGTCGCCTACACGCCGTTCTTCCTGGGCCAGGTCTCCGGCGGCAACGTGAATTCGATCACGTCGGCCGGGTCGACGATCGAGGGCACGCTGAACAAGCCGGCCAGCTACACGCCGCAGGGCGGCAAGCAGGTGCAGGTCTCGCGCTTCTCGACGCTGATCCCCGCCTTCGCGGACACCGCCAAGCTCTCCGCGCTGCTCGTGCGCAAGCACGTGGAGGTCAACGCCGAGGAGCCCTCGAGCGGCCGCAGCCCGCTGCTGACGCTGATCCTCGCCTTCGGCCCGACGATCCTTCTCGTCGCCATCTTCATCTGGATCGCACGGCGCGCGTCCGGCGGCAGCGCGCTCGGCAGCTTCGGCCGCTCGCGCGCGAAGCGGATCGAGCAGTCCACCGGCAAGCGTGTGAGCTTCGACGACGTCGCCGGCATCGACGAGGCGGAGGACGAGCTCGTCGAGATCGTCGACTTCCTGAAGAACCCGAAACGCTACGAGAAGCTCGGCGCGCGGATCCCGCGCGGCGTGCTCCTGTACGGCCCGCCGGGCACCGGCAAGACGCTGCTCGCGCGCGCGGTGGCGGGCGAGGCGAACGCGGCGTTCTTCTCCGGCTCGGCGTCGGAGTTCGTCGAGGCGATCGTCGGCATCGGCGCCTCGCGCGTGCGCGACCTCTTCAAGCAGGCCAAGGAGGCCGGCCCGGCGATCGTCTTCATCGACGAGCTGGATGCGATCGGCCGCTCGCGCTCGGGCAACGTCGGCGGCCTCAGCGGCGGCAACGACGAGCGCGAGCAGACGCTCAACCAGATCCTCACCGAGATGGACGGCTTCGACGCGGGCACGAACGTGATCGTCCTGGCGGCGACCAACCGGCCCGAGATCCTCGACCCGGCGCTCCTGCGCCCCGGCCGCTTCGACCGGCGGATCGCCGTGCAGCCCCCGGACAAGGTCGGCCGCCGCGAGATCCTGCGCATCCACACGCGCGCGGTGCCGCTGGACGACGCGATCGACCTCGACGGGATCGCCGCCTCGACCCCCGGCATGACCGGCGCCGACCTCGCGCTGCTCGTCAACGAGGCGGCGCTGTTCGCCGCCCGCCGCAGCCACGAGCGCGTCGAGCAGAGCGATTTCACGGACGCGATCGAGAAGATCATCCTCGGCAGCGAGCGCCAGGTCGTCCTCACGCACGCCGACCGCGAGCGCACCGCCTACCACGAGGCCGGCCACGCGCTCGTCGGCATGCTCACGCCCGGCGCGGACCCGGTGCGGAAGATCTCGATCATCCCGCGCGGCCAGGCGCTCGGAGTGACGCTCTCGACGCCGGAGGCCGACCGCTACAACTACGAGCGCGAGGAGCTGATGACGCGGATCAGGATCGCGCTCGGCGGCCGCTGCGCCGAGAAGATCATCTACGGGCAGATCACCACCGGCGCCGAGTCCGACATCCAGCAGCTCACGCAGCTCGCGCGCGGCATGGTCGGGCGCTGGGGCATGAGCGACGCGGTCGGCCCCGTCGCGGTCGCCTCCTCAGGGGCGACGAGCCCGCTGATGCCCGGCGCCGCCGAGGTCTCGCAGGAGACCCAGCACCTCGTCGACCTCGAGGTGCGGCGCATCGTCGAGGAGGCCGAGCGGGAGACGCTGGCGCTGCTCGAGCGCGAGCGCCACCGGCTGGACGCGCTCGTGCAGGCGCTGCTGGAGCGCGAGACGCTCGACCAGGCGGACGCCTACGAGGTCGCGGGCGTCTCCGCGCCCGCGGAGCTCGAGGAATCGCCGGCGCCCGCGTAGGCGGGGGCGAGGCCGCCGTCGGCCAGGCCGGCGCCGAGCGCGAGGTCCGGCGGCGCGAGCTCCGCATCGCCGTCACCGGACAGCGGCCCCATCCGCAGCTCCTGCTTGCGCAGCCGCAGCGCGAGCAGGATCACGAACGTGGTCGCGGTCGGGATCGTGCCGGCGAGGATCAGCGTCGCACGCGCGCCGAGGCCGGCGGCGATCGGGCCGGTCAGCGCGAACGAGATCGGCGTGAGTCCGACCGAGATGAACCAGTCCAGGCTGTTGACGCGCCCGCGCAGCGCCGTCGGCACGCGCGTGCCGAGCAGCGTCGTCCACACGATCAGCCCCGCGGTGATGCAGGCGCCGAACCACAGGCTCATCAGCATCAGCTGCCACGTCGCCGAGCCGAGCGCGTAGCCGATGAACGACAGCGTCGAGACGCCCCAC
>DASTWP010000225.1:0-10323 GCA_035765835.1 Solirubrobacteraceae bacterium | reverse complement strand
GGACGTGCGCGTGCGCGGTGAGGAGCTGGCGGCCGCCGAGGCCGCGGCGGTCGCCGCGCGCTCCGCGCGCGACGTCGCGCAGGCCGAGCTCGGCGCGGTCGCCGCGCGGCGCGAGCAGGCGGAGGAGGCGCTCGCGCAACGGACCGAGCAGCGCGAGGCGCTGGCACGCCGCGTCTACGGCGCGCGCGGCTCCGCGGAGCGCGTCGAGCTGCGGCTCGAGCGCGCGCGCGAGACGGCGGCCTCGCTCGAGGAGCGGATCGAGCAGCGCTCGCGGCGCCTGGCCCTGCTCGAGGCCGCGGCCGCCGAGGACAGGCCCGACGAGGCCGGGCGCGAGCGGATCGACGCCCTGCAGGCCGAGCTCGAGCGCCTGGACGCCGAGCGCGCCGCGGAGCTCGAGCGCGAGCTGGCGGCGCTGGAGGCCGAGCGCGGGGCTGCGGCCGAGCGCGCCTCGGCGCTCGGGCAGGAGCTCGACTCGAAGCGTGTGGCGCTGGCCGAGGCCGACGAGGCCGCGGAGACCGCGCGCCGGGCGCGCCGTGCCGCGGAGAGCACGGCCGAGGCGGTGCGGCGCGAGGCCGCGCGCATCGGCGGTGAGCTCGCCGCGGTCAACCAGTTCCTGCGCAGCCAGACGAGCGCGCCGCGGGGCGCGCGCTCGCTGGCGGACGAGCTCGAGGTCGAGCCGGGGTACGAGCTGGCGCTGGCGGCCGCGCTCGGCGGCCGCATGCGCTCCGCGATCGTCTCCGGGATGGGCGACGCGCGCGCGCTGCTGGACAGCAGCGGCGCCGACGGCGCGCGCGTCCTGGTGGCGGACTCGCAGGCGCCCGGCGTGGCGCGCGGCACCGCGCCGCCGGCCCCGGGCGCGCGCCACCTCGCAGACCTGGTCGGCGGCCCCGAGCCGGCGGTCGCGCTGGCGCGGCGGCTGCTCGCGAACGCCTGGGTGGTGGACACGCTCGAGAACCTCCCCGCGGGTTTCACCGGCGTCGCGGTCACGCGCGCGGGCCGCGCCTGGTTCGGCTTCACGCGCGAGCTGCGCCAGGCGCCGCAGGGCGGCGCCGAGCGCGTGCTCGCAGAGCGCAACCGGCGAGACGGCCTGATCGGCGAGTCCGAGCGCGCGGTCCAGGCCGAGCAGGCGGCGCTCGCCGCCGTCGAGGCGGCCGCGGCCGCGGTGGCGGCGGCGGACTCGACGCGCGAGGAGGCCGAGCGCGCAGCGCGCGACGCGCAGCGCTCGCACGCCGGCGCCGAGGAGGAGCAGCGCCGCGCGGAGTGGCTCATCGCCCAGCGCCGCGAGGCGCCGGACCAGGGCGCGGGCGCCGTGCGCCGCGCGCAGGTCGAGGGCGAGCTCGCGGCCGAGCGCCGCGTCGCCGAGCGCGCCGCCCGCGAGCGCGCGGAGCGCGCGTCGCAGATCGAGCGCCTGCGCGCGGGGGTCGCGCGCGACCGCGCGCTCGTCCCGCTCGCCGGCCGCGTGGCCGAGGTGCTCGCCGGCGTGCTCGAGGCGATCCGCTCGCGCGTGGAGGTGCTCGAGGCCGAGCTCGCGCACGACCGCGAGGCCGGCGAGGGCGTCGCCGCCGCGCTGCGCGCCTGCGCGGCCGACGAGGCCGCGATCCAGGCGCGGCTGCGCGAGGCCGGCGAGGCGGTGACGGTCGCCGAGGTGCGCGCGCAGCAGGCGCGCGACCACGCCCAGGAGGCCGGGCAGGAGCTCGGGACGCTCGCCGGGCGGCTGGGCCTCGAGGCCGCGGCCGCCGAGGAGCCGCTCGACCCCGAGATCGCCGAGTCGCTGCGCGGGCGCATCGAGCGCCTCCAGCGCCGCCGCGAGCAGTTGGGCCCGGTCAACCCGCTCGCGAAGGCCGAGTACGACGCGGCGCTCGCGCACGTCGAGGAGCTCGAGCGCCAGCGCACCGATCTCGAGACCGCGCTGCGCGAGCTCAGGACCCTGATCCGCGACACCGACCGCCAGATCCGCGAGACGTTCGAAGAGACGTTCAGCGCCGCCGCGAGGAACTTCGAGGAGCTCGCCGCGCACTGCTTCCCCGGCGGTCGCGGACGGCTGCGGCTGGTGCGCGAGGACGCGGGGCCGCGGCCGGTCCTCGGCGGCGAGCGGCTCGAGAAGGACGAGGCGGCCGCCGACGCCGAGGCGGATGCCGAGGCCGCGGCGGAGGCCGAGGCCGCGGCCGAGCGCGGCGAGCCGGAGGACGACATCGGCGTCGAGATCGAGATCACGCCCGCCGGCAAGTCGATGAAGCGCCTCAGCCTGCTGAGCGGCGGCGAGAAGTCGATGACGGCGATCGCGTTCCTGTTCGCGGTCTTCCTCGCCAAGCCGTGCCCGTTCTACATCCTCGACGAGGTCGAGGCGGCGCTGGACGACCTCAACATCTCGCGCTTCCTGGACCTGCTGCGCCGCTACGCCGACCGCGCGCAGTTCATCGTCGTCACGCACCAGAAGCGCACGATGGAGGCCGCCGACACGCTCTACGGCGTCTCGATGGGCGACGACGGCGTCTCGAAGGTCGTCTCGCGGCGGCTGCCGCGCGAGGAGCGGGAGGCCGCGGCGTAGCGCCGCCGCCCGCGTAGCCGCGCTGCCGCCCGGGTACCGCCCGGCCATGGCAGGCGACTGGGTCCTCTTCGATCTCAACGGCACGCTGGTCGACCCGGGGGCGATCACGGCGACCTGGCCCGGCGGCCGCGGGGTGGCGCTGTCGATCCTCGACCAGGCCGTCATGCAGGCGATGGTCGACACCATGACCGGCCAGTTCCGGGAGTTCCCGGGCTACTTGCGCGCCGCGCTCGCGCACCGCGCGGCGCTCGTGGGCCTCGGCGACGACGCCGTCGAGGCCGGCCTGCACGCCGCGCAGGCGCTGCCGCCGTTCCCGGACGCGGCGCAGGCGCTCGGCACGCTTCACGACGCCGGCCTGCACGTGGGCGTGCTCACCAACAGCGCGAAGGACTCCGCCGAGCGCACGCTCGAGGCCGCAGGGCTCCGCGACCAGGTCGAGACCGTCCTCGGCGCCGACTCCGTCGAGGCCTACAAGCCCGACCAGCGCGTCTACAACCGCGCGTTCGAGGAGCTCGGCCTCGCGGCGGGCGAGCCGTGGCTCGTCGCCGGCCACTGGTGGGACGTCGCGGGCGCCAAGCGCGCCGGGATGCGCACGGCCTGGGTCGGGCGCGACGAGGGCGCGCTGCTGCCCGGCGTCCCCGCACCGGACGTGCTCGTCGCAGACCTGGCCTCGGCCGCCGAGAAGATCGCCGCAGCCGTCTGACGCGCCCTGGAAGGAAGCGCTCGGGCCCTGCGTCCTCCCGCACATGACCCGACGCCTGCCGCCGTTCCGCCGCCGCGCGCTCGCCGCGCTGCTCGCCACATCGCTCGCCGCCGTCGCCGCGCTCGGCGTCCTCGCCGCCCAGAGCCTCGGCTCCTCGACCGCGCGCCTGCGCGCCGCCGCCGACGGCGCGTTGAGGTTCAACGTCAAGGTCCTGCGCGTGAGGCACGGGCTGGTCACGATCGTGATGACGAACCCGTCGTCGTCGGGCACCCAGCACGGCATCGCCGTCGAGGGGCGCCATGACGTCCACAAGACGGGCAGGATCGTCAACCCCGGCGGCCGCTCGATCCTGCGGGTCCGCCTGCGCCGCGGGACCTACGAGTTCTTCTGCCCCGTGCCCGGCCACAAGGCTGCCGGCATGGAGGGCAAGCTGATCGTCAGCTGATCGTTCGCGTCGCCCGGCTCGTGCCCGCCCGTGCGCCTCGCCGCGGGCGGGCGGGCGGCACCCGCTAAGGTCGCGCCCCGCGATGCCCCGGGACTGGCGCGACCTCTTCATCATCGCCGGCGGCGCTGCCCCCGAGGCGCAGCCCGACGAGGAGCCCGAGCGCCGTCGCGGCTTCCTGCGGCGCCTGCGCGAGAACCTCGGCAAGACGCGCCAGGCCCTCGCCGCCGAGGTCCAGGCGACGCTCTTCGACACGCTCGACGAGGAGACATGGGAGCGTCTCGAGGAGGCGCTGATCATGGCCGACGTCGGCGCTCGCACGACGGCGGAAGTCGTCGGCCGGCTCGAGCAGGAGTCCGAGAGCGGCGCGCTCGACGGCGGCGAGGCGCTCTCGAACCGCCTCACCGAGCTGCTCGCCGGCATCGCCCGCAGCGACGAGGATCGCATCGACCTGCGCCACGAGCCGACGGTGATCATGGCCGTCGGCGTCAACGGCACCGGCAAGACGACGACGATCGGCAAGCTCGCCTGGCATCTGCAGCGCGAGCTCGGGCGGACCGTCGTGCTCGGCGCCGCCGACACCTTCCGCGCCGCCGCGGTCGAGCAGCTCGCCGGATGGGCCGAGCGCGCGGGCTGCGAGATCGTGCGTGGGCCCGAGGGCGCCGACCCCGGGTCGGTGGCGTTCGAGGCCGTCAGGCAGGCGCGCGAGCGCGGGGCGGACGTCGTGATCGTCGACACGGCCGGCCGCCTGCACACGCAGGACGACCTGATGGCGGAGCTCGCGAAGGTGCGCCGCGTGATCGGCAAGCAGCTGGAAGGGGCGCCCCACGAGACGCTCCTGACGGTGGACGCGACGACCGGCCAGAACGGGCTGCGGCAGGCGAAGCTGTTCAGCGAGGCGGTGCCGATCGACGGCATCGTGCTGACCAAGCTCGACGGCACCGCAAAGGGCGGGATCGCGCTCGCGATCTCCGCCGAGCTGGGCATCCCGGTCAAGCTGATCGGGATCGGGGAGACGCTCGAGGACCTGCGGCCGTTCGACGCGGACGACTTCGCGCGCGCGGTCCTCGCGCCCTGATTCGGCGCATAATCAGCCGCCGTGACCGCCGTCCTCGTCGTGCTGCTCGTGCTCGCGCTGGCGTTGCTCGCGCTGCGGCGCAGGGCACGGCGCCGTGCGCGCGGGCGCGGGCGCGCCGTGCCGCCCAGCCGGATGGCGCCCGCGCCCACCGACCTCGTCGGCCGCACAGCGGTCGTCATCGAGCGGATCGCCAACGGCGAGGGCGTCGGCTGCGTGGCGATCGACGGCCAGGTCTGGACCGCGCGCGCGCTCGAGGGCGAGCGCGTGATCGACGCCGGCGAGGAGGTCGAGGTCGTGGAGTTCCGCGGCGCGACCGCCCTGGTCGCGCGGTAGCGCCGTCGCGGCATGCGACACTGGGTCTCGTGTTCGACGCCCTCTCGGAGAAGCTCCAGGCGACGCTGGCCGATGTCCGCGCCCACGGGACGCTGACCGAGGACGACATCAACAAGGCGATGCGCGAGATCCGCCTCGCGCTGCTCGAGGCGGACGTCAACTTCAAGGTCGTCAAGTCGTTCACCGCGACGGTCAAGGAGCGCTGCCTGGGCGCCGAGGTGATCGGGCAGCTCAACCCCGGTCAGCAGGTCGTCAAGATCGTCAACGAGGAGCTCGCCGCACTGATGGGCGGCGCGTCGGCCGGGATCGCCTTCTCACCGAGGCCGCCGACGGTGATCCTGATGGCGGGCCTGCAGGGCTCCGGCAAGACGACCGCGACCGCGAAGCTCGCGCGCTTCCTCACCGAGGAGCACGGCTCGTCGGTCGCATTGGCGGCCTGCGACGTCTACCGGCCCGCGGCGGTCGACCAGCTCGTCAAGGTCGGCGCCCAGGCGGGCGCGGCCGTCTACGAGCAGGGCACTGAGCGCAGCCCGGTCGACATCGCGCGCTGGGCGCTCGACAAGGCGAAGATGGACGGCAAGGACGTCCTGATCGTCGACACCTCCGGTCGCCTGCACGTCGACGAGGCGCTGATGCAGGAGCTCGTCGACATCCGCGGCGCGGTCGAGCCGCACGCGGTCCTGCTCGTGGTCGACGCGATGACCGGCCAGGACGCGGTCAACGTCGCCGAGCAGTTCGCCGCCGCCGTGCAGTTCGACGGCGTCGTGATGACGAAGCTCGACGGCGACGCGCGCGGCGGCGCGGCGCTGAGCGTCAAGGCGGTGACGGGCAAGCCGATCCTGTTCGCGAGCGTCGGCGAGAAGCTGCCGCAGTTCGAGCGCTTCCACCCCGACCGGATGGCGCAGCGGATCCTCGGGATGGGCGACGTGCTCAGCCTGATCGAGAAGGCCGAGCAGCAGTTCGACGAGGACGAGGCCAAGGAGCTCGAGCGCAAGCTGCGCCGCAACGAGTTCACGCTCGAGGACTTCCTCGCGCAGCTGCGGCAGATCCGCCGCATGGGCCCGCTGACCTCGATCCTCGGGATGATCCCGGGCTTCTCGGGGCAGCAGCTCAAGGGCCTGAAGGTCGACGAGCGCGAGCTCGACCGCGTGCAGGCGATCATCCTGTCGATGACGCCGGAGGAGCGCCGCCGGCCCGAGCTGATCAAGGGCTCGCGCCGCCTGCGGATCGCCCGCGGGTCGGGCACGAACGTGCAGGCGGTCAACCAGCTCGTCAAGCAGTTCGAGCAGATGCGCAAGGTCATGCGGCAGATCGGCCGCGGCAAGATGCCGGACCTCGGCGCGATGATGCGCCAGGCGCGCTAAGGGCTCCGCGCGCGCCCGCCGGGGCCGCGCCCGCTACCCTCCCGGGCTGACTTTCCAGGAACTTCGAGAGGAACCACGTGGCAGTACGCATGAGGCTGACCCGCATCGGCGGGCGCAAGGACCCGGTGTGGCGTGTGGTCGTCGCCGACCAGCGCTCCCCGCGGGACGGGCGCATCATCGAGACGGTCGGCCACTACAACGCGCAGACCGACCCGTCGAGCATCCGCCTCGACGAGGAGAAGATCCGCGGCTGGCTCGCCAAGGGCGCGCAGCCGACGGACCAGGTGCGCAAGCTCCTGAAGACCCAGGGGATCGAGGCGCGCTGAGCGCGATGCGCGACCTGCTCGACGGACTCGTCCGGATGCTCGTGGACGATCCCGAGCGGGTGTCGGTCGAGCAGTTCGAGGAGGACGACGGCACCGTCGTGCTCGAGCTCGCGGTGGCCGACGAGGACTACGGCCGGATCATCGGCCGCGGCGGGCGCACCGCGCACGCGCTGCGCACGGTCGTGAAGGCCGCGGCGGTCAAGGAGCACCGCCGCGTGCTCGTCGACATCGTCGACTGAGGCCCGTCCCGTGGCCCGCGCCCAGGCCGAGTGGCTCGCGGCCGGCCGCGTCGGCCGCCCGCACGGCCTCGACGGCAGCTTCCACGTGACCCGCGCGCGCGGCGCGCTGCTCACGCTCGGCGCGACGGTCCGCGTGGGGGAGGAGGAGCGCGAGATCGTCCGCCGCGCCGGCACGGCCGAGAGCCCGATCCTGCGCCTGGACGGCGCTTCGAGCCGCGAGGACGCCGAGGCGCTGCGCGGGGCCGAGCTGCGCGTGGCGCGCGACGCCGCGCCGGCCCTCGAGGAGGGCGAGTTCTGGGCCGAGGAGCTCGAGGGCTGCCGCGTCGCGGACGGCGATCGGGAGGTCGGCGTCGTGCGCAGGATGCTCGAGCTCCCCTCGTGCGAGGTGTTCGAGGTCGAGCGCCCGGGGGCCGGCGACCTGCTGGTGCCGCTCGTGCGCGACGCGGTCCGCTCGGTGGACGTCGGGGCGCGCGTGATCGACGTCGACCTCGCATTCCTGGGAGAGGCCGGCTGATGCAGATCGACGTCGTCAGCCTCTTCCCGGAGTGGTTCGAGTGGTTCCGCTCGCAGCGGCACGTCCGCAACGCGCTCGGCGCCGGCCACGAGCTGCGGGTGCTCGACCCGCGGGCGCACTCGCCGCTCAGCGGCGGCCAGGTCGACGACACGCCGTTCGGCGGCGGCGCCGGCATGGTGCTGCGGGTCGACGTCATGGACGCGGCGCTCCGGGCCTTCTACGGCGTCGATCCCGTCGAGCTGCGCACGCAGCGGCGCGTCATCGCGCTCACGCCCGGAGGGCGGATGCTCGACGAGGCGTTCGTGAACGAGCTCGCGGCGGAGCCCGCCCTGACCCTGCTCTGCGGCCGCTACGAGGGCTTCGACGAGCGGATCGTGCAGCACTTCGCCAGCGATGCGGTGTCGATCGGGCGCTACGTCCTGTCCGGCGGCGAGCTGGCGGCGATGGTCGTCTGCGACAGCGTCCTGCGCAAGCTCCCGGGCGCGCTCGGCCACGCGGACTCGGCCGTCGAGGAGTCGTTCTCCGAGGCGCTCGGCGGCGATCCCGAGTACCCGCACTACACGCGCCCGGCCGAGTACCGCGGCTGGCGTGTGCCCGAGGTGCTGCTCTCCGGGCACCACGCCGAGATCCGCAACTGGCGCCGCGCCCGCAGCCGCGAGCGCGGGGCGGCGGGCGACGGGCGTTCGCTACCATGAGCCGCCGCGCGGGAGCACCTTCCCGTCTCGCATCCGCGCCCGCCTCCCGATCATGAGCACCGTCATCGACAGCCTCGAGCGCGCCCAGCTGCGCCGCGTGCCAGCCTTCCAGGCCGGCGATCGCGTCAAGGTCCACTTCCAGGTGATCGAGGGCACGCGCCGCCGCACCCAGGTCTTCGAGGGCGTCGTCATCAAGCGCCAGGGTCACGGGGCGCGCGAGACGTTCACGGTGCGCAAGCAGTCCTTCGGCGTCGGCGTGGAGCGCACGTTCCCGCTGCACTCGCCGAAGATCGAGCGGATCGAGGTCGCCGCCCGCGGCGACGTCCGCCGGGCGAAGCTCTACTACCTGCGCGAGCGCGTCGGCAAGCGCGCTCGCGTCCGCGAGCGCCGCTACACGGGCCCCGAGGAGTCGGTCACGCCCGGGCTTCTCTACGAGGAGGCGGAGGAGACCGGCGCCGTCGATGCCGAGGGCATGACGGCCGACGAGGTCGTCGACGCCGGGGGCGCCGCGGACACGGCCGCCGAGGGCGAGGTCACCGAGGCTCCGCCCGCGGAGGCCGAGGCGCCCGCCGCGCCGGAGGAGCCCGAGGCGGAGGCAGCCGAGCCTGAGCCGGAGACGCCTGCCGCGGCGGAGGCGGCCGCCGAGCCGGAGCCCGAGGCCGCCGCTGAGCCGGAGGCCGAGGCCGACGGCGAGCCGGCCTAGCCCGCGCGTGCGTCGCAAGAGGCAGAAGTCCACCGGCGGCTCGCTCCTCGAGCTGGTCCTGATCGTCGCGGTCGCGCTCGGCCTCGCGCTCGGCATCCAGGCCTTCCTGATCAAGCCGTACCGGATCCCGAGCGGATCGATGGAGCCGACGCTCGACGTCGGCCAGCGCGTGCTCGTCAATCGCATCGGCAACCGCTTCAACGACCCGCACGTCGGCGAGATCATCGTCTTCCACCCGCCCTGCGCCGCGACCGGCTGCGAGGCCGGCAAGGGCGCGAACGGCGAGTGCGGCGTCGACAACCCGCCGAGCGAGCCGTGCCCGCAGCCGGTGGGCAAGGAGTCCGGCGAGAACTTCATCAAGCGCGTCGTCGCCGGGCCGGGCGACACGATCGCCGTCCGCAACGGCCACGTGATCCGGAACGGCAAGCTCCAGAAGGAGCCGTTCATCAGCCACTCCTGCGACAACAACTCGGGCGGCGACTGCAACCTCCCGCGCGCCATCAAGATTCCGCCCGGCCATTGGTTCATGATGGGCGACAATCGTGGCGAGTCCGACGACAGCCGGTACTGGGGCCCCGTCCCCAAGAAGTGGATCATCGGCGGTGCCTTCGCCACCTACTGGCCTCCCAAGCGAATCGGGTTCCTCTAGCCCGGAGGCGGCCGCTCCGGCGCCCGTGGGCGCCCGCGCCGCGCGCAAGGCCCGCCGCGCCTCCAAGCCGACCGGCAGGCGCCTCTTCCGCTACGACCGCTCGCTCGGGGTTCGCTGGATCGCCGGCGCCGACGAGGCCGGCCGCGGCTGCCTCGCCGGCCCGCTCGTGGCCGCGGCCGTCCTCTTCGACGTCGAGGCGCTCGGCGTGCGCGAGGTCCGCGCGCTCAGCGCGCTGAACGACTCCAAGCAGCACGACGCGCGGACGCGGGAGGAGCTCTATCCCGTCGTGCTGCGGATCGCCTCGCGCGCCGTCGTCGTGTCGCGCTGCGTGCGCGGCATCGACGACCGCGGCCTGCACAAGACCAATCTCGCCGCGCTGCGCGACGCGCTGCGTCGCGTCGCCCGTCCCGGCTGCCTCTGTCTCGTGGACGGCTTCGGCGTCCCGGCGTTCGGCCACGAGCAGCGCGCGATCATCGACGGCGATGCCACCAGCGCCGCGATCGCGGCGGCCTCGATCCTCGCGAAGGTCACGCGCGACCGCTTCATGCACCGCATCGACGAGCAGCACCCGGAGTGGCAGTTCGGCGCGCACGTCGGCTACTCGACCCCGGAGCACCGTGCCGCGATCCAGCAGCACGGGGTCTCGCCGCTGCACCGGCTGTCGTTCCAGTCGACCGCCTACCAGCAGCTCGCCCTCTAGCGACACCGCCGCGCGAGCGGGCATCAGAA
>DASTWP010000224.1:0-2257 GCA_035765835.1 Solirubrobacteraceae bacterium | reverse complement strand
GGCGAGCTGGTGTGCGACGTGCGCGCGCTCGGGGCGGAGGCGTTCGAGAGCGTGATGGCGGCGATTCCCGCCGAGGTCGGCGGTGCGCGCCTGGAGGCCGAGCAGGTGCGCGTGTGGCCCGGGATGGACGCGCGCGAGGCGACGGCGCCGCTGCTCGAGCGCGCGAGCGCCGCGCTCGGCGCGCCGATCGTCGGCGCCGGCCGCGGCGGCGCGTCGGATGCAAGCCATTTCGCAGCCGCGATCCCGCTCACGATCGACGGTCTGGGGCCGCGGGGCGGAGGGGCGCACGCGCCGCAGGAGCATGTCTTGCAGGACTCGCTGCTGCCGCGGGCGAAGGTTGCCCTGGCGCTCGCGGATGCCGTGCTGCGCATCTGAGCCTCGCGGCTCCGACGAACGTCCAGTTGGTGGCCATAACTCTGGCGCGCTTCCGTCGGGAGGTTCGATACAGTGCCGCAGTCGTCCTGACCAAAGCCGAGTCCTCGCCATGCCTGTGGCGGGGAACGGGGGAACCAGTGGCCACCTCGGTGGCCGGGGGCGAATCGCCGCCATGAGTGCGGCGTAGCGCGGCCCTTTTCGCGCGAGCCCGACAGCTAACCCCGTAGGCACCCGAAAGAGGGGGTTGGCCCGTCGTGCCGTCGTTGCGCAGTTCCCGCAGGTTGCAGAGCCTCACAGCGCCGCTGGCGCTGGGCGCGCTGCTGCTCTGCGGCGGTGTCCCCGCCACCGCGGCGGCGCAAACCGCGAAGGTCGCCCGCCATCTCGGCGACCGCGCGCTGCGCCCCGGTGCGAGCGGGCCGGACGTGCGCGAGCTCCAGCAGGCGCTCGACAAGGCCGGCCTCGACGTCACCGTGACCGGGAGGTTCGACAGCGCCACGACGGCCGCCGTCCAGGCCTACCAGCGCGCCGCGCTGCTGGCGCCGAGCGGCATCGTGGGCAAGCAGACCGCGCAGCGCCTCGAGGGCACGTTCCGCGCGGGTGCCGCCAACGTCGGCGGCTTCGGCTCGACCGGCGCGGCCTCCACGCACAGCCTCGGCGATCGCATCCCGCTCGACCCGGGCATGAGCGGCCACGACGTCAAGATCCTCCAGGCGTTCCTCACGCGCGCCGGCTACAAGGTGCGCCCCGACGGGCAGTACGGGCGCGCGACCGCCAGCGCCGTGCGCGGCTTCGAGCGCGCGCAGAAGCTGCCCGCCGACTCCATCTTCGACGCGGCCGACATCAACGCGCTGCGCTCCGCGATCGGCGCCGCGCCGGCCGGCGACCCGCAGGCCGCCGCACCCGCGCCGCTCGCCCCCGGCGACCGCGCGCAGCTCGGCCCGGACGGGCTGGCGATCGCTCCCGCGAGCGCGCCGGACGCCGTGAAGCAGATCATCGCCGCCGGCAACGCGATCGCGCACAAGCCCTACCGCTACGGGGGCGGGCACGGCAGCTGGACCGACAGCGGCTACGACTGCTCGGGCTCGGTCTCCTACGCCCTGCACGGCGCCGGCCTGCTGAGCCGGCCGCTGGCCTCCTACGACTACTACGGCTGGGGCCAGGCCGGCCCGGGCCAGTGGGTGACCCTCTACACCAACGACGGCCACATCTACATGATCGTGGCCGGGCTGCGGTTCGACACCAGCGGCCTGAGCGCCGACGGCACGCGCTGGCACACCAGCTCGCGCCCGACGTCGGGCTACGTGGTGCGCCACCCGCCGGGCCTCTGATCAGTCCTCGCCCTGCGGCCGGCGGCGCTCTCGCTTGCGCTGCGCGTCCCGCCGCTTCGCCTCCAGCCGCCGCGCTCGCGACGCGGCGGTCGGCCTGGTCGCCTTGCGCGCCCGCTGCACGCTGAGCGCGCGCCGCAGGCGCGCCTGAAGGCGCTCGAGCGCGAGCTCGCGGTTGCGCAGCTGGCTGCGCGCGTCCTGCGCGACGGCGCGCACCACCGGACCGCAGCGCGCCATCACGCGCGCCTTCTGCGCGTCGCTCAGGGCCTCTGACGCCGCGACGTCGAACGCGGCCTCGACCCGCGAGGCGGTGACGTTCGCGTGCTGGCCGCCCGGACCCGAGGAGCGGCTCGCGCGCAGGACGACCTCCCGCAGCGGGATCGCGGCGTCGTGGCCGATCGGCATCGGATCCTCCACGGTCCTCAGTCTCGCGGCTCGAGCACGACGCGCGCGCTGCGGCCCGGCTGGAGCGTCACGCCGCGGCGGCGCACGCGCTCGCCGCGCTCGTGGCCCGGCTGCGGCAGCACGCGCACGCGAGCGAGCACGGCACGCAGCGC
>DASTWP010000223.1:0-2130 GCA_035765835.1 Solirubrobacteraceae bacterium | reverse complement strand
CCGGGTGGCACGACGCGCAGGCGCTCCGGCGCCACCGGCCAGCCCGCGGCGAGCAGGTCGGAGCGCACGGCGGCCGTGTCGGTCAGCACGAGCGCGGCGCGCGCCGCCAGCGCGCGCGGTCGCGCGAGCCTGTGCCACACGCGCTCGTACGGCGTGAAGTCGCGCGGGCGCGCCTCGAAGCTCCGGTCGTGGACCGTGAGCACCAGCGGCAAAGACCCCGAGAGCGCGAGCGGCGCGGGCGCCGGCGCCCAGACCGCGTCGAGGGCGCCGCCCACCAGGCGGTCCAGCCGCGGGCGCCCGCAGAGGGCCGCGGCGCCGAACAGCGCGCGCGAGGGCAGCGGGTGGCGCACGAGCCGAACCGCCGGGTGCGGCGGGGCCAGCGGAGCGCGCCCGGGCGCGAACGCGAGCCACTCGTCCTCGGGATACGCCTCGCCCAGGGCCCGCAGGACGCCCTCGAGGTGGCGCGCCACGCCACGGCCCGCGCCGAGGTGGCGCGCGTCGACTACGACCCTCATGAGACCGGGAACGTACCTATAGGCTGCGGGGCGTCCATGACGCAGCCCCCCGCGCGCGTCGCGCTCGTCCACGACTTCCTGCTCGACCTGCGCGGCGCCGAGCGCGTGTTCCTCGAGCTCTGCGCGATGTTCCCGCAGGCCGACGTCTTCACCGCGGTCTACGACGAGGAGGGCACCGAAGGGCGGTTCGCGGGCCGCGACGTGCGCTCGACCTTCCTGCAGCGGATGCACCCGACGGCGCGCACGTTCCGCGCGCTGCTGCCGCTCTACCCCTCGGCGATGGAGTCGCTCGACCTGCGCGGCTACGACCTCGTCGTCTCGAGCTCGTCCGCGTGGGCGCACGGCGTCATCCCGGACGAGGACGCCGTGCACGTGAGCTACTGCCACAACCCCTTCCGCTACGCCTGGAACGCCCGCGAGGAGACGCTGCGTGCGCGCGACCCGTTCACGCGCGCCGCGCTGGGCATGGTGCTCCAGCGCTGGCGCCAGTGGGACTTCATCGCGGCGCAGCGCGTCGACGCGTACGTCGCGAACTCCGAGACCACGCGCAAGCGCGTGCGGCGCTACTTCGGCCGCGAAGCGGACGTCGTGCATCCGCCGGTCGAGACCGGCCGCTTCGAGCTCGCCGCGCCCGGCGAGGAGTACGTCGTGCTCTCCGAGCTGATGGCGCACAAGCGGATCGACGTCGCCGTGCGCGCGTTCACGCAGCTGCAGCTGCCGCTGCTGGTGATCGGGAACGGGCCGGACATGCGGCGGCTGCGCCGGCTCGCGGGGCCCACGATCCGCTTCGCCGGCCGCGTCAGCGACCGCACCGCCGCGGCGCTGCTCGCGCGCGCCCGTGCGCTCGTGGTGACCGCGACCGAGGAGTTCGGCATCGCCGCCGTCGAGGCGCAGGCCGCCGGCCGGCCGGTGATCGCGCTCGGCGCGGGCGGTGTGCGCGAGACCGTGCTCGAGGGGGTCACGGGGACGTTCTTCGACGCGCCCGAGCCGGAGGCGCTCGCCGCGGCGCTCGCGCGCTTCGACGCCCTCGCCGTCGATCCGCAGGCGTGCATCGAGAACGCGGCGCGCTTCGATGCCGCGCACTTCCGCCATGGCCTCGGGCGCGTGATCGACGGCGCCCTCGCCGGCGAGCGCGGCCGCCGGCGGGTGCGCGTGCGCCCGCCGTTGCGCGCGCGCGGGCTCGCCGCGCAGCCGTGACGCGGCCGCGGCTCGCCGTGCAGGCGCTCGTCCTGGCGGTGGCCGCCGGGCTGTCGGCGAGCACGATCCTGCAGGGCGTCGGCCCGCACGACGAGGGGCTGATGCTCTCGTGGGCGAACCGGATCGCGGGCGGGCAGTGGCCGTACCGCGACTTCTGGTGCAACTACGCGCCCGGGCAGCCGCTCGTGCTCGCGGGCCTCGTGAAGCTGTTCGGGCCCTCGCTGCTGTCCTGGCGCGTGCTGCGCAGCGCGATCGACGCCGTGACCGCGCTGCTCGCCTACCGCCTCGCGCGCCGCGACGCGGGGGAGCCGGTGGCGCTTCTCGCCGCACTGGCGGTCGCGGGCGCGATGGCGTTCCCGACCGGCCCGGGACCGACGCCGCCGGCGCTGCTGCTCGCGCTCGGCGCGCTGCTCGCCGC
>DASTWP010000222.1:0-3812 GCA_035765835.1 Solirubrobacteraceae bacterium | reverse complement strand
TCGTCGTGCGCAAGCTCAAGGGCGAGGAGACGCTCGAGATCGCGCTCGACGAGGTGCTCTCCGATGTCACGCACACGATGGACTTCGACGCCGCCCGGCTCGAGAAGGACGGCGTGGAGGCCGACCTGCAGGTCGCGCTGGCGGCCGCGCCGCAGTTCTGCGGCGAGGGGTTCCGGCTGGTCCGCCGCGAGTGGCCGACGGACATCGGTCCGGTGGACCTCATGTGCCGCGACGGCGAGGACGCCTGGATCGCGGTGGAGATCAAGCGCGTGGGGACGATCGACGCGGTCGAGCAGCTGACCCGCTACCTCGAGCGGATCAGGGCCGACCCCGCGCTGGCGGGCTGCCGCGGCGTGCTCGCCGCGCAGGCGATCAAGCCCCAGGCGCGCGTGCTCGCGGAGTCTCGCGACATCGCCTGCGTCGAGGTCGACCTCGCCGTGCTGCGCGGCGAGCGCAAGCCTGACCTCACGCTGTTCGCGGTGTAGCCTGAGTCGATGCACCTTCCGCCTCGGTCCAGCGTGGCGGCGGCGGCATGCACGGCGCTGGCTCTGTCACTCGGCGCGTGCGGCGGCGGCAGCCACGAGAACACGCCGGCGCGAGCGGCGCCGGCAGCCGACCGCGCGGCGCTCGTCGTCGTGCCCGACGTGACGGGCAAGTCGATGGACACCGCGCACCGCGCCCTGCGCCGTGCCGGCCTCACCTTCACGCCGGTCTTCCCGGGCGGCTACAGCAGCGGCTACAACGAGGTCCCGTGCGTCAAGATCGCCTCGCAGGCGCCCGCCGCCGGCGAGCTGCGCCCGCGCGGCGCCAGCGTGAGGATCGTCGAGGTCACCTGTCGCAAGGCCTACCCGCCGCGCGGGAAGGGCAGCTGGCCGTAGACGGCGGCCGCGCATGCGCGTTCGGGCATCCATGATCTCGTGGGCCTTCTCGCAACGAGAAGACCCACTAGGGTCCCGCGCATGTCCGAGACGACCACCGGGACCGCCGTCCTCACCGAGCGCCGCGACGGCGTCCTGCTGATCACGCTCAACCGGCCCGACGCGCGCAACGCCGTCAACCTCGCCGTCGCCGAGGGCATCGCGGGCGCGCTCGACGAGCTCGACGCCGACGGCGATCTGGCGGTGGGCGTGCTCAGCGGCGCGGGCGCCGGCTTCAGCGCGGGGATGGACCTGAAGGCGTTCGTGACCGGCGAGCGGCCGTGGGTCGGCGACCGCGGCTTCGCGGGGATCGTGCAGCGCGCGTCCGAGAAGCCGCTGATCGCGGCAATCGAGGGCTTCGCGGTGGCGGGCGGCCTCGAGGTCGCGCTCGCGTGCGACCTGATCGTCGCGGCGCGCGGGGCGAAGCTCGGCATCCCCGAGGTCAAGCGCTCGCTCGTCGCGGCGGGCGGCGCGCTGCTGCGCCTTCCGCGGCGGATGCCCTACGGCCTGGCGATGGAGCTCGCGCTGACCGGCGAGACGATCACCGCCGACCGCGCGTACGAGCTCGGCGTCGTGAACCGCCTCGCGGAGCCGGGACAGGCGGTCGCGGCTGCGCTCGAGCTGGCCGCCCAGATCGCCAAGAACGGGCCGCTGGCGCTGCGCGCCTCGAAGCAGATCCTCGAGTCGCAGTGGGACTGGAGCGAGGCCGAGTTCTGGACGAAGCAGGGCGAGATCTCCGGGCCGGTGTTCGGCTCGGAGGACGCGCGCGAAGGCGCGGTGGCGTTCTCGGAGAAGCGCGAGCCGCGCTGGCAGGGCCGTTAGGCGCGCTCGCCCGCGAGCACGAACTGGAGCGCGAACAGCTCGGGCCACGCCCGCGCCGCCGCCGGCTCGAGCCGGGTCAGCGCGCGCACGTGCGCCTGCAGCGGGAGCGGCGCGGGCGCGAAGCGCTCGCGCACGACGCGCAGCCCCGCGTCCTCGACGACCGTGCGCGCGCTCGCGCGCGTGAAGAAGCGCAGGTGCGTGCGGTCGAAGAGGCCGTGGCCGGCGTACGGGAAGCGGCCGCGCAGCAGCGCGCGGCGGCCGGTCCAGTGCGCGATGTTGGGCAGCGAGACGATCGCGCGGCCGCCGGGCTCCAGCAGCGTGACGAGGAACGCGAGCGTGCCCGCGGGGTCGCGCAGGTGCTCGAGCACGTCGCCGCAGACGATCGCGCCGAACGGCGCCTGCTCGCGCAGCGCGGCGCGCACGCCCTCGCTCTCGACGTCGCCCTCGACGACCGCCGCGCACAGCGCCCGCGCCGCGGCCGCCGCCGCCGGGTCGGCCTCGACGCCGGCGACCTCGCAGCCGCGCGCCGCGAGCTGCGCCGCCAGGTAGCCGCCCGCGCAGCCCACGTCGAGCACGCGCGCGCCGGCCGGGACCTCCTCCGCGATGAGCCGGTGGCTGGCCGCGAGGCCGTGCTCGGCGACGAGCTGCGAGTAGCTCACTCGCCCCACAGCGTCGCGAGCAGCGAGCGTGCGCCGCCGCGGTCGCGGTGCTCGCAGAGGTAGATGCCCTGCCAGGTGCCGAGCGCGAGCGCGCCCTGGCTGACCGGCAGCGACAGCGCCGGCCCGAGCAGCGAGGCCTTCACGTGCGCGGGCATGTCGTCGGCGCCCTCCAGCGTGTGCGTCCACGCGAAGTCCTCGGGCACGTTGGCGTCGAACCACGTGCGGAAGTCGCGCCGCACGTCCGGCGAGGCGTTCTCGTTGAGCGTGAGCGCCGCGGAGGTGTGGCGGATGAACAGATGGCAGAGTCCGACGCGCAGGTCGCCAAGCTCCGGCAGCGCCTGCTCCACCTCGCGCGTGACGAGGTGAAAGCCGCGCGGGCGCTCCTCGAGGCGGATCTCGCGCTGAAGCCACATCGCGGCGCCAAGCTAGCGCGCGAGCTCGTCCGGCAGCCGCGCGGCCGCCATGTCCACGCGCTCGCCCGCGAACGGCACGCCCTCGGCCTCCAGCAGCGCGCGCTGCCGCGCGCCCTTGGCCAGCGAGCCGTCGGACCGCACGACGCGGTGCCACGGCACGCCGGGGTCCTGGCAGGCGCGCAGCACGGCGCCGGCGTGTCGCGGCGCCCCCGGCGAGACGTCGCCATAGGCGCGCACGAAACCCGGCGGGATCGCGCGGATGCGCTCCAGTATCTGCGCCGCGGGCTCGCTCATCGCGCCGCTGAGGGTACGCTCGGCCGATGCGCCGCGGCACGTACTCGATCGTCGCCCGCGATCCCGAGACCGGCGAGCTGGGCGCGGCGGTCCAGTCGCACTGGTTCTCGGTCGGCCCGATCGTGCCGTGGGTGCGGGCCGACGTGGGCACGGTCTGCACGCAGGCGATCGCCGAGCCCTCCTACGGCCCGCGGCTGCTCGACGCGCTCGCCGGCGGTGCGGGGGCGCGCGAGGCGCTCGGCGCGCTGCTCGCCGATGACGAGCAGGCGCGCTTCCGCCAGGTCGCGGTCGTCGATGCGCAGGGCGAGGTGGCGGTCCACACCGGCGAGCGCTGCATCGCGTACGCCGGCGACGCCGCCGGCGCGGGCTTCAGCGCGCAGGCGAACATGATGGCCAACGGCGCCGTGTGGCCGGCGATGGCGCGCGCGTTCGAGGCGGCTGCCGGCCCGCTCTCACGGCGCCTGATGGCGGCGCACCACGCCGCCGAGGCCGAGGGCGGCGACGCGCGCGGGCGCCAGTCCGCCGCGATCCTCGTCGCGCGTCCGGGTGCGGAGCCGTGGCGCCACGCGATCGACCTGCGCGTCGACGATCACCCCGAGCCGCTCGCCGAGCTCGACCGCCTGCTCGACCTCTCCGATGCCTACGAGCTGGCGACGCAGGGCGACGACCTCACCGGCGAGGGTCGCCACGACGAGGCCGCCGACCGC
>DASTWP010000221.1:0-11162 GCA_035765835.1 Solirubrobacteraceae bacterium | reverse complement strand
GGCGGGATCCTGCAATACGTGCTGCGGCAGCTGCTGGAGGCGTGATCGTGAGGGGGCCGATGCTTCGAGCGGGTGCCGGAGGCGGCCGGACGTCGGCCGCCGGAGGCGGGTCCCGCAGTCGCGAGAGCGACATCGTGTAATAGCGTCGGCCCTCATGCAGATCCGCGCGGCCGTCCTGGAGGAGTTCGGCAAGCCGCTCGTCGTCCAGGACGTCGAGCTCGACCCGCCGCAGGCGGGCGAGGTGCTGGTGCGCCTCGAGGCGTGCGGCGTCTGCCACACCGATCTCTACACCGCGAGCGGGGCGGACCCGTCGGGCTACGCGCCGACCGTGCTCGGCCACGAGGGCGCCGGGATCGTCGAGGCCGTGGGCGAGGGCGTCGGCAGCGTCGTGCCCGGCGACCGCGTGGTCACGCTGTTCTCGCCGCAGTGCCGCGAGTGCGAGCACTGCCGTTCGGACCGCACGAACCTCTGCCTGGCGATCCGCGAGCAGCAGAACGCCGGATACCTGCCCGACGGCACGACGCGCCTGGCGCGCGGCGAGGAGCGCGTCCGCCACTTCATGGGCACGAGCGCGTTCGCCGAGGCGACCGTGCTGCCGGAGATCGCGGTCGCGCCCGTCGATCTGGCCGCGAAGCCGGACGTGGTCTGCACGCTGGCATGCGGGGCGACGACCGGCATCGGCGCGGCGCTCTACGTCGCGCAGGTGCAGCGCGGCTCGACCTGCGCGATCTTCGGCGCGGGGCTCGTGGGCCTCGGCGCGGTCGCCGGCTGCCGCCTCGCCGGCGCCGAGCGGATCATCGTCTTCGACCTCTCGAAGGAGCGGCTGGAGCTCGCGGCCCGCCACGGCGCGACGGACACGTTCGAGGGCGGCGAGGGCGCCGTCGAGCAGGTGCTCGAGCTCACGCGCGGATTCGGCGCGGACTACACCTTCGAGGCGACCGGCAGCGTGCGCGTGATGCGCCAGGCGGTCGAGGCCGCGCGCATGGGCTGGGGCCTGTGCACGGTGTGCGGCGTCGCCGGGAAGGGCGAGGTGCTCGAGGTCGTGCCGCGCTACCTGATCACCGGCCGGCGCATCGCGGGCGCGTCGTTCGGCGGGGCGAAGGGCCGCGACCGCGTGCCCGAGCTCGTGCGCAGCTATCTCGACGGGCGCCTGGACCTCGAGTCCTTCGTCACGGCGCGGCTGCCGCTCGCCGACGTCAACGAGGCGTTCGCCACGATGGAGCGCCAGGAGGGCATCCGGACCGTGCTCACGTTCTGAGCGGGTAGCCTGCGGCGCCGTGCCCATTCCCCAAGTTCTCCGCTCGCTGTTGACCGCCCACGGCCCGTCGGGCTACGAGACCGCTCCCGCCGCCGCCTGGGCCGCCGCGGCCGGCGAGTTCGCCGAGGTCACGATCGACGTGATGGGCAGCGCGACCGCGCGCGTGAAGGGCAGCGGCGGCGGGCGCACGCTGGCGGTGGTCGGCCACATCGACGAGATCGGCCTGATCGTCACCCACATCGACGACGAGGGCTTCCTGCGCTTCATCGGGGTCGGCGGGTGGGACCCGCAGATCCTCGTGGGGCAGCGCGTGTCGATCGCGACGCGGGACGGCGCGGTGCCGGGCGTGGTCGGCCGCAAGCCGATCCACCTGCTCAAGGACGAGGACCGCAAGCGCGTCGCAGAGCTCAAGGACCTGCACATCGACGTCGGCGCCAAGGACGGCGACGAGGCGCGCGGCATGGTGCGCATCGGCGACGTCGCGGTCATCGACGGCGATCCCGTCGAGCTCCCCAACGACCGCGCGATCTCCCGCTCGATGGACAACCGCCTCGGCTGCTATGTCGCCTACGAGGCGGCGCGGCTGGTGGCCGAGCAGGGCGCCGTGCCCGGCGACGTCGTCGCGGTCGCGGCCGTGCAGGAGGAGACGACGTTCGGCGGCAGCGCGACGACGGCGTACTCGCTGCGCCCGGACGTCGCGATCGTCGTCGACGTCACGCACGCGACCGATGCGCCGGGCATCGACGTCAACGAGCAGGGCAAGCACCCGTTCGGCTCAGGGCCCGTGATCGAGCGCGGCTCGAACATCAACCCGCGCGTGTTCGAGCTGCTGCACGAGACGGCGCAGGAGGAGGGCATCCCGTTCACCGTCGCCGCCTCCGCGCGCCACACGGGCACCGACCTCGACGCGATGCACCTCAGCCGCGGCGGCATCCCGTGCGGGCTGATCGGGCTGCCGCTGCGCTACATGCACTCCTCGGTGGAGATGGTGCAGCTCGACGACGTCGCCAACGCGGCGCGGCTGATCGCGGCGTTCGCGCGCCGGCTGCCGGCGGACGCGGACTTCACACGCGCATAGGCGCGCAGTGCTGCTCCTCTTCGACATCGACGGCACGCTGCTGCTGAAGGCCGCCGCCGAGCACCGCGACGCGCTGTACGAGGCCGTGCGCGAGGTCTGGGGGGTGAGCGACCCGGCGGCGGTGCCGGTCGAGGCGGCGGGGCGCACCGACACGGAGATCGCGCGGCACATCTGCCTGCTGAGCGGCGTGCCGTCCGACGCGGTCGACGCGCGCATGGACGAGTTCCGGACCGCCTGCGTCGCGGCGTACGCGCGACGCGTGCCGGACGACATCTCCGAGCGCGTCGCACCGGGCGTGGAGGCGCTGCTCGAGGAGCTCGCGGCGCGGGAGGGCACGATCCTCTCCCTGGTCACCGGCAACCTCGAGCCGGTGGCGCGGCTGAAGCTCGAGCGCGCGGGCATCGGGCGCCACTTCGCGCGCGGACAGGGCGCGTTCGGATCGGACTCCGAGGAGCGCGCCGCGCTGCCCGCGATCGCGCGCCGCCGTGCGGGCGAACCGGGCCGGCCGTACCCGCGCGAGCGCACGGTGATCATCGGCGACACACCGCGCGACATCGCCTGCGCGCGCGCCGACGGCGTGCACACGCTCGCGCTCGCGACCGGGCCCTACGCGGCGGACGAGCTGGCGGGCGCCGACGCGGTGCTCGCCTCGGCGGCGGAGCTGCCGTCGGCCCTCGCGGCCCTGGTGTAGCGCTAGGGGGTGCCGGAGGCCGCCATGTGGCGGCCGGAGGTGGGTCCCCCGGCCGCGAAGCGACCCTGTGTCCGCGCCAGCGTCCAGAAGCCGTCGAAGCCCACGTGCTGCTCGCTCGCGACGCGGCCGAGCCGCTCGCGCGCCTCGTGCAGCGGGATGTCGCAGACGACCGCGACCTCCTTCGTCGCCAGCGGCGTGCCGGTCCAGGCGAGCACCTCGGCGACGTCCTCCGGCGGCTCGCGGCGGTCCACGCCGGGCACGAGGTTCGCGGTCACGACGTCGTAGACGGCGAACGGCTGGAAGCCCGGCACCGCGATCCGCACGCCGTCCGAGATGCGCACGATCTCGTAGGACGGGCACGTGTAGCGCACGCCGCCGGACCAGTTGGCGAGCTTGTGGTCGAGCACCTGGGCGGCCTGCAGCGGCTCGCGCGCGCGGGCGCGGTCGTGTGCGAGCGCCTCCTCGACGGCGGCCTCGCGCGCCCAGCCGACCAGCTCGCCGGGATCGATGCCCGCGTCGCGGGCGGCGTCGGCGATCGTCTGCGCCTCGTCGAGCAGCTGCCCGCAGAAGTGGCGCATGCGCAGCCTGCGCAGCAGCAGGCGCTCGCGCTCCGGTGCGTGCATGCGCGCCGCGACGACCGCCCGGCAGGCCGGCTCGGTCGCGGCCATCCGCGGGCGCTCGCGCGTGTCGATCGGCATGCCGTGGTCCTCGGAGATGCGGCGGAAGGACTCCGCCTGGCGCGCGGGCGTGAAGCCTTTGTCGAGGTACTCCTCGGGCGCGTCGGCGAGAACGACCATGCAGGTGCGCCACTCCAGGCGCTCGCCGTAGATCCAGCTCAGCCGCCGCCGGAACGGCTCGGCCGACCAGGCCCACGGACAGGCGGGGTCGGTGAACTCGGTGATGCAGACGTCGGCCATTGGGGGAGGATGCCATCTCATGCACGAGATCAAGACCGTCCAGGGCCGCGAGGTGCCGAGCATCGGGTACGGCACCTGGCGCGTGCGCGGCCCCGACGCGCGCGAGGGGGTGGCCGACGCGCTCGCGCTCGGCTACCGGCACGTCGACACCGCGACGCTGTATCGCAACGAGCGCGAGGTCGGCGAGGGGCTGCGCGACAGCGGGGTGGCGCGCGAGGACGTGTGGATCACGAGCAAGGTCTGGTACACGGACCTCGCGCCGGACGCCACGCGGCGCAGCGCGGAGGGCTCGCTGCGGGCGCTCGGGATCGACCGGCTCGACCTCCTGCTGATCCACTGGCCGCCGCCGGACGGGCGCTTCGAGCCGGCGCTCGAGGAGATGCTGGCGATGCGCGAGGAGGGCCTCGTCGGCGAGGTCGGCGTCTCGAACTTCGACCCGCCGCTGCTGCGCCGCGCGCTCGCCGTCGGCCCGGTCTTCTGCGACCAGGTGAAGTGGGACCCGAGCATCGGCCAGCGCGAGCTGCTCGAGGTCGCCGCCGAGCACGACGTGCTGATCGCCGCGTACTCGCCGCTGGGGCAGGGCGCGATCGTCGAGCACCCGGTCCTGGCCGAGGTGGGCCGCGCGCACGGCAAGAGCGCCGCGCAGGTCGCGCTGCGCTTCCTGATCGAGCACGACCGCACGTGCGCGCTGCCGCGGTCGACCTCGCACGAGCGCCGCGCCGAGAATCTCGACGTCTTCGGCTTCGAGCTCACCGCGCAGGAGCGCGAGCGCATCGCGGCGCTCGCCCCCGAGCCGCAGGCGCGCTACGCGATGGTCTGGGCGTAGAGGGCTAGCTCGCCGCGCGCGTGAGGCGCTTGTAGGTGATGCGGTGCGGGCGGTCCGCGTCGGCGCCGAGGCGCTCGCGGCGGTGCTCCTCGTAGGCCTCGAAGTTGCCCTCGAACCAGACGACCTCCGAGTCGCCCTCGAACGCGAGCACGTGCGTGGCGACGCGGTCGAGGAACCAGCGATCGTGGGAGATCACGACGGCGCAGCCGGCGTAGGCGAGCAGCGCCTCCTCGAGCGCGCGCAGCGTGTCGACGTCGAGGTCGTTGGTCGGCTCGTCGAGCAGCAGCAGGTTGCCGCCGCTGCGCAGCAGCTTCGCGAGGTGCAGGCGGTTGCGCTCGCCGCCCGAGAGCTTTGCGACCTTCTTCTGCTGGTCGGAGCCCTTGAAGTTGAAGCCCGCGGTGTACGCGCGCGAGTTCAGCCAGCGCTCCCCGACCTGGATCTGGTCCATGCCGCCGGAGATCTCCTCCCAGACGCTCTTCTCGCCGTCGAGCGCGTCGCGCGACTGGTCGACGTAGGCCATCTGCACGGTCTCGCCGACACGCAGCGTGCCGTCGTCGGGCTGCTCCTGGCCGGTGATCATGCGGAAGAGCGTCGTCTTGCCGGCGCCGTTGGGCCCGATCACGCCGACGATGCCGCCGCGCGGCAGGGAGAAGCTGAGGTCGTCGATCAGCAGCTTGTCGCCGAAGCCCTTGCGCAGGTGCTCGGCCTCGACCACGACGTCGCCGAGATGCGTGGCCGCCGGGATGTGGATCTGCACCTCGTCGAGCTTGACGTTGCGCTCCTGCGCGACCAGCGCCTCGAAGTTCGCAAGGCGCGCCTTCTGCTTCTTCTGGCGGCCCTTCGGGTTCTGGCGGACCCAGTCGAGCTCGGCCGCGATCGTCTTCTGGCGCGCCTTCTCGCTCTTCTCCTCCTGCGCCAGCCGCGCCTGCTTCTGCTCGAGCCAGCTCGAGTAGTTGCCCTCGTAGGGCAGGCCGCGGCCGCGGTCGAGCTCGAGGATCCAGCCCGCGACGTTGTCGAGGAAGTAGCGGTCGTGCGTGACGGCGACGACGGTGCCCTTGTACTCGGCGAGGTGGCGCTCGAGCCAGGCGACGGACTCGGCGTCGAGGTGGTTGGTCGGCTCGTCGAGCAGCAGCAGGTCGGGCGCGCTCAGCAGCAGGCGGCAGAGCGCGACGCGGCGGCGCTCGCCGCCGCTCAGCCGCGTCACCTCTGCGTCGACCGGCGGCAGGCGCAGGGCGTCCATGGCGTACTCGACGTTCGTGTCGAGGTTCCAGGCGTCGGCGGCGTCGATCCGCGCCTGCAGCGCGGCGAACTCGTCGGCGGTCTCGTCGGAGTAGTTCGCCGCGAGCTCGTTGAAGCGGTCGAGCAGCGCGCGCGTGGAGGCGACGCCGTCCTCGACGTTGCCGCGCACGTCCTTGCCCTCGTCCAGCTGCGGCTCCTGCTCGAGCAGCCCGACGCTCGCGCCGGGCGCCAGCTGCGCGTCGCCCCGGACGTCGGTGTCCTGGCCGGCCATGATCCGCAGCAGCGAGGACTTGCCGGCGCCGTTGTAGCCGAGCACGCCGATCTTCGCCCCGGGCAGGAACGCGAGCGTGACCTCGTTGAGCACCGTCTTGTCGGGCGGGAAGACCTTCGACAGGCGGTACATCTGGAAGACGTATTGATGGGCCATGCGGCCCCTGAGGCTAGCGGTGCGTGTGCGCCGGGCCGCCCTGCTCGCCGGCCTCGCGCGGCTTGACCGCGAGCGCCGCGCAGCAGATGCCGGCGACGATCGCCCAGATGATCGCGGCGAAGATGTGCCCGCTCTTCAGGAAGGCGATCATGCCGAGGAAGATCGCGGCGAACAGGCACGCGCCGGCCAGCGCCCGCAGCGCCGCGATGCGCACGCGCTCGCGCGGCGGGATCGGTGCCGCGATCACGCTCGCGACGCCGGCGATCGCGACCAGCGCCCCCGCGGGCACGCCGAGCGACGCCGCCTGTCCCGGCGCCATCTCGAAGACGGCGGCGGCGAGGCCGGCGAGGAATCCGAGCGACACCGCGAAGACAAGGGGGATGACCGCACGCTCGGGCACCTCCGAACCTGCTACCCATGCATCTGTGGGATCTCTCGCGATCCGCATCCGCGGCGCCGTGAAGCGCTACGGGCCGATCACCGCCGTGGACGGCCTCGACCTCGACGTGCCCGAGGGCACGTGCGTCGGCCTGCTCGGGCCCAACGGCGCCGGCAAGTCGACGACGATGCGGATGCTCACCGCGCAGGCGATCGCCGACGAGGGCGAGCTGGAGGTCCTCGGCTACGAGCTGCCGCGCGAGTCCAAGCAGGCGCGTGCGGAGTGCGGCGTCGTCCCGCAGCTCGACAACCTCGACACGACGCTGACCGTCGAGCAGAACCTGCTCGTCTTCACCTACCTCTACCGGATCCCGCGCTCGCAGCGCCGCGACGCGATCGAGCGCGCGCTGAAGATGGCGAACCTGCGCGACCGGCGCGACACCCGCGTGGACAAGCTCAGCGGCGGCATGCGCCGCAGGCTGCTGATCGCCCGCGCGCTCGTGCACCTGCCGCGCCTCGTCCTGCTCGACGAGCCGACCGTCGGCCTGGACCCGCAGGTGCGCCAGGAGCTGTGGGCGCTGATCGACAACCTGCGCTCGGAGGGCGCGTCGATCCTGATGTCGACGCACTACATCGAGGAGGCCGAGCGCCTCGCCGACACGGTGACGATCATGTCGCACGGGCGTGCGGTCGCGACGGGCGCGCCGCGCGACCTCGTACGCGAGCACGCGGGCAGGGAGGCGGTCGAGGTCTACGGCCCGCCGCCCCGGCTGGCGGAGGTCGAGGCCGAGGCGGCCGGGCACGGGCTGCGCACGCGACGCACCGGCACGAGCGTGGCGATCATGGAGGCCGACGGCCGCTTCCCCGACAGCATCCGCCGCCCGACGAACCTCGAGGACGTCTTCGTGCTGCTGACCGGGGAGGAGATCGAGTGAGCGCCCAGCCCACCGCCGCGCCGCAGCGGCGCCTGCACCGCTTCGAGGGCCCGGCGCTCGCCGGCGTGCTCGTGCGCGAGGTCGTCAACTTCAGCTCGTTCTGGCGCTCGACGACGTTCTCCTCGACCGTCCAGCCGACGATCTACCTGCTCGCGTTCGGCTTCGGCTTCGGCTCGCTCGTCTCGCACGTCGCGGGCTACCGCTACGTGGAGTACGTCGGCACCGGCACGGTCGCCACCGCGGTGCTCTTCTCGAGCGTCTTCCCGGCGATGTTCTCGACGTTCGTCAAGTACCAGTTCCAGCACACCTACGACGCGATCCTCGCCGCGCCGGTGGACACCGAGGAGCTCGTCACCGCCGAGGCCCTGTGGATCGCGGTGCGCTCGGGCGTCTACGGCGCCGTGCCGATGCTCGTCGCGGTCGCGTTCGGGCTGCCGCTGAGCTGGGGCATGCTGCTCGTCCCGCTGATCGGCTTCGTGGCCGGCTTCGGCTGGGCGGCGTTCGGCATCGGCACGGCGGGCCTGCTGAAGTCGATCGACAGCTTCAGCTACGTCACGAGCACGGTGATCACGCCGCTGTTCCTCGTCGCCGGCACGTTCTTCCCGCTCAACCACCTGCCCGAGGGCTGGCAGATCGCGGCGAACTTCAACCCGCTCTTCCACGCCGTCGAGCTCGTGCGCCACGCGGTCTTCGGCTTCCACGGCTGGGTCGACGTCGGCCACCTCGGCGTGCTCGTCGTGTTCGCGCTCGTGCTCTGGCGCCTGGCCATTCGCTTCATGGAGCGCAGGTTGATCGACTGAGACGGGCGGCGACGGCGAGCAGCGTCGCCCGCGCCTCTGCGCTCAGCACCTGCGCGTGGGTGAAGCGCAGCACGGTGAATCCGGCTGCCGTGAGCTCTTGGTCGCGCCGGCGGTCCTTCGCCTGCTGCGCCGGGGTGCGGTGGTAGCGCAGGCCGTCGGTCTCGACGACGAGACCGAGCTGCGGCCAGAGGAAGTCGACGCGGTGGCGGCCGATCTGCGCCTGCGTGAGCGGCTTCGGCAGCCCGGCCCCACGGGCGAGCGCGAGGAAGCGCCGCTCGAGGACGGAGTCGGTGCGCGTGTGGTCGCCGAGGATCGCCTCGACGGTCTCGGCGTCGACGAGGTCGCGCTTGTCGGCCTCGATGACCGCGGCTTCGAGCCCTGGCCGCGTCAGGACGCGTGCCAGATCTGCGAGCGTCGCCGCCGGCGTGGTGACACGGATGCCGCGATGCGTCACGGCGCTCAGCGCGGCGCGCCTGTGCACGACGACGCCCGGACGCCGCCGCGTGAGCGATGCGGGGATCGAGACGTGGACCGCGCGCGGGTCGTCCGGCGCGATCTCGTACAGCGCGGCGGCGCTGTGGTGGCTGAGCGCCGCCTGCGGCCCGCAGCTCAGCACGGCCGCCATCCAGCGGCCGTGCTTCGTCAGGTCCGGGCGCCCGACCGCGTAGACGCCGCGCGCCACGCGGTGCAGCCGCCCCTCGGCGACGCGGTGCCGGATCGCGGCGAGCGTGAAGCCCAGCTCGAGCAGCTGCGCCCGCGTCACCACCCAGTGCTGCCGTCTCGCCAGTCGCCACGCCTGATCGCTTTGTGTCGTCATCACGACACGTAGGCATCAGCGGACGTTGGTTCGCCCCCTGCGCGCCGCGTTACCCTGGGCCTTCCATGCCTGCGGTGCTGGACATCGAGCAGTCGCTGCTCCTGCTGGAGCTCGAGCCGCCGTTCGACCAGCGCGACGTGCAGCTCGCGCGGCGGCGGATGGCGAAGGTGTGGCACCCGGACATCGCGCCGCCCGGCAAGCAGTTCGAGCACGAGCGCCACCTGAAGGCGATCAACGAGGCCGCGGACCAGCTCGAGTCGCTGGCCGAGGGCTCGCGCGGCGGGCGCGTCAGCCGCAACGCGGTGAAGGTCAGCGCCGCGGCGGCGCGCAAGGCGCGCGCCGAGGAGGGCCGCCGCGCCTACGAGGCCGAGCAGCGCCGCCAGGCCGAGGAGGCCGACCGCCGCGAGCACGACCCGTTCGGCGCGCGCGTGCCGGACCACTCGGTCGTGCACCGCTACGCCCGCTGCCTCTCCTATCCGGAGTGGGGCGTCGGCAGCGTGACCGGCATCTACTTCACGGGCGGCGAGGACGACGTGCAGCAGTGGGCGCGCGTGAAGTTCCAGCCCGGCGTGCGCACGGTGCCCGCCGGCAGCCTCCAGTTCGTCGACTTCTCGAAGCCCGATCCGGGCGCCGAGCGCGTCCAGCGCTTCATGACCGCGGCGCAGCATGCGATGGCCGAGGGCGACTACACGCTCGCGGCACAGCGCCTGATCTACGCGCGCGACGCCGAGCCCTCGAACGTCGCGGTCCTGCGCCTGATGACGCTCGCGTTCTGGCAGGCGGGCGACCTCGCCGCGGCCGGCCGCGCCGTGCGCGACTGGGCGCGCGTGGACGGGGAGCGCCCCGCGCCGCACCGCTTCGCAGCGCGCAGCTACGAGGACATGGGCGCGATCGACCTCGCGGCGGAGGCCGCCGAGCGCACCGCGGCGCGCGCGCCGGGCGACGCCGACGCCTGGGAGCGCGTCGGCCGGCTGCGCCTACGGCTGATGCAGCGCGCCGCGGCGCTCGAGGCCCTGGAGCACGCGCGCACGCTCGGGCCCAGCGTCGACGGGCTGCTCGACCTCGCGCTCGCGCACCATCTCGCGGGCGAGCTCGGCGGCGAGATCACCGCCACCGAGCAGGCGACGCTGCTCGGCCCGGGCTCGGCGGCGGCATGGGCGCGCCACGCACACGCGCTCGCGCGGACCGATCGCGTCAGCGACGCGATCGCCGCCTCCGAGCGCGCGCTGCGCCTCGACCCCGCCAACGACGAGGTCGCCGATCTGCTGGACCGCCTGCACGCCGCGCAGCCGCGCGTGCTGCCGGCGGCGTAGGGTCCCGCGCGTGACAGGTGCGGAGGTCCTCGTGAAGGGGCTCGAGGACGCCGGGGTCGAGGTCGTCTTCGGGCTGCCCGGCGTCCACAACCTCGCGGCGTGGGAGGCCCTGCGCCGGTCGCCGATCCGCCTCGTCGGCGTGCGTCACGAGCAGGCGGCCGTGTACGCGGCCGACGGGTTCGCGCGCGCGACCGGGCGCCTCGGGGTCGCGCTCGTGACGACGGGACCGGGCGCCGCGAACACGCTCGGCGCGACCGGCGAGGCGTGGGCCTCGCGCTCGCCCGTGATGGTGATCGCCACCGACATCCCCGCGGCGCTGCGCCGGCCCGGCGTGAACCGCGGCGCGCTGCACGAGTGCTCGGACCAGGCGGGGATGTTCGCGCCCGTCACGAAGGCTCGGTTCGCCGGGCCCGATCCGACGCTCGCGATCGCGACCGCGCTGGCGGCGCCGACGCGGCCGGTCTACCTCGAGATCCCGACCGA
>DASTWP010000220.1:0-4802 GCA_035765835.1 Solirubrobacteraceae bacterium | reverse complement strand
GCCTGCGCGCGCTCCAGCGCCGCGCCGGCGTCGACGGCTCGGTCGCGGCCGGGCCGCTGCGCCTGGACCCGGTCGCCCACGCCGCGACGGTGGGGGACATCGAGCTGGCGCTGACGCCGACCGAGTTCCGTCTGCTCGCCGCCCTCGCGGGACGCCCGGCGGAGGCCGTGCGGCGCAGCGAGCTGGTGCGCGCCGCCTGGCCGGAGGGCGCGATCGTGCACGACAACACGCTCGACGTCTACATGGCCCGGCTGCGGCGCAAGCTGCGCGCCTCGCCGGAGTCGCCGTCGATCGAGACGGTGCACGGCGTCGGCTATCGCCTGCGATGAGACGGCTGCGCCCGACGACGCTGCGCGGGCGCCTCACGGCCGTCTCCGTCATCGGCGTCGCGCTGACGCTCGCGGTCCTGCTCGTCGTCTTCAACCTCGTCCTCGGAGTCATCCTCCAGGACGACGCCGACAACCTGCTGCGCGCACGCGTCTCGACGGAGCTGGCGACGCTCGACGCCGACAACGGCCGCCTGCAGCTCGGCGGCGCGCCCGCCTCCCCCGCCGACGTGCAGGTCTGGCTCTACCAGAACGGCCACAACGTCCGCAGCCCGGTCGTGCGCCCCGCCACCCAGCGCGCGGCCGACCGCCTCGCGGGCGGGCCGAAGCGCTTCGTCACGGTGGGCGAGTCGGTCCGCATGTACGCCGTGCCCGCACGCAAGGCGGGGCTGCGCGGGACGGTCGTCGTCGCGCTGCCGCTGACGACCTACCACCGCACGGAGAACATCGCGGTCGGCACCTCGGTCGGGTTCGGGATCCTCGTGCTGATCCTGATGGCGTTCGGCGCGCGCCTGGTCACCGGGGCCGCGCTGCGCCCGGTCGACCGCATGACCGTGCAGGCGGCGAGCTGGAGCAGCGAGGAGGACATCGACCGGCGCTTCGCGCTCGAGAACCCCGCGGCACCGGAGGAGCTGCGCCGGCTGGCGGCGACGTTCGACCGCCTGCTCGACCGCGTCGCGGCGAGCCTGCGCCACGAGCAGCAGTTCACCGCCGAGCTCTCCCACGAGCTGCGCACGCCGCTGGCGCGCGTGGTGGCCGAGGCCGACCTGGCGCTGCGGCGCGAGCGCTCGCCGCGGGAGTACCAGGAGGCGCTCGCGGTCATCCGCGCGAGCGCCGAGCAGCTCGGCGGGATGTTCGAGACGCTGATCGCCGTCACGCGCACGGGCGCGGGCGCGCGCGGCACGAGCACGCTCCAGGAGGCCGCGGAGCGCGCCGTGGAGGCGTCCCGGCACGCCGCCGAACGGGAGGGGATGAGGATCGCGGTGCAGAACGGGGTGGCGAGCGTGCGCGTCGGGGTCGACGCCGACGTCGTCGAGCGCATCCTCGCGCCGCTCGTCGAGAACGCCTGCCGCTACGGCCGCAGTGAGGTGGACGTCGAGCTGCGCGGCGGCGGCGGCAGCGCGGTCGTGCTCGTGCGTGACGACGGGCCCGGCGTCAGCGCCGAGGAGGCGGAGGAGATCTTCGAGCCGGGAGTGCGCGGCGGCGCCGCGGCGGGCCACGGGACCGGCGCCGGCCTCGGGCTCGCGCTCGCCCGGCGACTGGCGCGCGCCGCCGGCGGGGACGTCCGGGCCCACCCGGCGGCGGGCCGCGAGGGCGGCGAGTTCGAGGTGACCCTGCCGCTCGCATGAGCGATCCGGGGCGCGCGCAGGAGGAGTTCAGGAGCCGTTCAGCCACGCGGCCGGAGGATGGAAATCGACCCAGCCCAGAGGGCCGTCACCGCGCCGGCCTTCATCTCCCCGCCGGCGCGGTGCACGGCTCCCTCACCCGGAGCCGGCGGGCGCCGTCCGGGACGAATACCAAGCTTCACCGCCACATGGCCACCACTGCCACGCTCGAGATCGACCGCTTCGCCATCGGCTTCGATCCGCGCGACCGCGAGCGACTGCACGAGCTGTGGGACGAGGTCATCGCCTCCCAGCAGTGGTCGGAGGGCGAGATGACGCGCCGCTTCGAGGCTGCGTGGGCCGCGCTGCACGGCGCCGGCGCGGTGGCGACGGCGAGCTGGGCGGGTGGCGCGATGGCCGCGCTCGCCTACGCCGGGGTCGGCCCCGGCGACACGGTGCTGTGCCCGTCGAACACGTTCATGGCCACGCCGCTGTCCGTCGTGCGCGCCGGCGCCGAGGTCGCGTTCGTCGACTGCAACCGCGAGGATTTGTGCGCGTCGCTGGAGAGCTTCGAGCGCGCCCTGCGCGAGCACCGGCCGAAGGCCGCCTGGCTCGTGCACATCGGCGGCCACATCGCCTTCGAGGTCGAGCGCATCGCGGAGCTCTGCCGCGCGGAGGGCGTCTTCCTGATCGAGGACTGCGCGCACGCCCACGGCGCCACCTGGGGCGGCCGCCGCGCCGGGACGTGGGGCGACGCCGGCGTCTACTCCTTCTACGCGACGAAGACCGTCTCGACCGGCGAGGGCGGGATGCTCGTCTCGCGCCACGAGGACGTGCTCGAGTTCGCGCGAGCGTTCCGCAACTACGGCAAGCCGGCCCACGAGGTCGCCGGGCTGAACTTCCGCATGAGCGAGTTCACCGCCGCGCTCGGGCTCGTGCAGACCGAGCGCATGGACGAGATCGCGGCGTGGAAGAACGCCGCCGCGCGCGAGCTGCTGGACCCGGTGCACGCCGGCCGGCTCGAGCTGCCCGAGGGCATGGTCTCGGGCCTCTACAAGTACGTCGTCTTCGACCCGATCGAGCGCTCGACCGGGAAGGTCTACGACAGCCCCTGCCACCGCATCATGGGGCACGCCGTCGACCTGCCGAACTCCGACTGGGTCGCCCAGAACCACTGGTGCGTCCCGCTCTACTACCGACCGGAGGTGCAGCCGTCGTGAAGGTCCTGGTGACGGGCGGCGCGGGCTTCATCGGCTCGCACGTGGTCGACAAGCTGATCGCCGCGGGCATCCGCCCGCGCGTGCTGGACATGGTCCCTTCGCCGTACCACTCGGTCGAGGACGTCGACACCCGCATCGGCGACCTCACCGACCCGCAGGCGATGCTCGACGCCGCCGAGGGCTGCGACGCGATCCTGCACCTGGCCGCCGTCGCCGACGTCAACGAGGTCACGCTGGACCCTGCGTTCGCCGAGGAGGTCAACGCGCACGGGACGCTCAACGTGCTCGAGGCCGCCCGCACGCTCGGCGTCGGCCGCGTCGTCTACGCCTCCACGATCTGGGTCTACAACGGCTGCGCCGAGGAGGAGGTCGACGAGAGCTCGCAGCTCGGTCTCGCCTCGCACGTCTACACGGCCACGAAGGTCGCCGGCGAGATGTACTGCACCTCCTACGCCGAGCTCTACGGCCTCGAGTACACGATCCTGCGCTTCGGGATCCCGTACGGCCCGCGCGCCCGGCCGGCGGCCGTGGTGCCGCAGTTCGTGCGCAAGGCGCTCGCGGGCGAGCCGCTGACGATCGCGGGCAAGGGCGAGCAGACGCGGCGCTTCGTCTACGTCGAGGACCTCGCGGACGGCGTCGTCGCAGGCCTCGCGCCGGCGGCGCGCAACCGCGTCTTCAACCTCGTCGGCGAGGAGGACACGAGCGTGCTGGAGATCGCGCAGGTCGTGCGCTCGCTCGTCGGCGACGTCGACATCGTGCACACGGAGGCGCGGCTGGGCGACTTCCGCGGTGTGCGCGTGCGCGGCGACCGCGCTGCGGAGGAGCTCGGCTGGCGCGCAAGCACCCGCTTCGCCGAAGGCGTCGGGCGCTACCTCGACTGGTACCGCACGACGCACGAGGAGTCGCCGGCCGTCGACTCGGTGGGCTAGACGCGCCCAGGGGTGCCGGAGGCCCTCACGTGAGGGCCGGGGGCGGGCCCCCGTGAGCGTTTCCCCGTACGAGGGCCGTCCGCAGCCCGCGCTCCTCGATCGCGTCGAGGATCCGCGGCAGCGCGGCCGCGGTGTTCCGCCACGAGCCGGGCGCGCTGTAGTCGTCGGCGTCGTGCAACAGGACCACGTCGCCCGCCGTGAGGTCGCGGGTGGCGAGGCGGGCGATCTCGTGCGCGTCCGTGCGGGCCCGCCAGTCGCGCCCCCAGCGCGACCACAGCAGCGCCGTCCAGCCGCGGCGGCGGTCCTCGCGCAGCGCTCCGGCGGACCACACGCCGTACGGCGCGCGGTGGACGGGGATCGCGCCGGCCCCGATCGTCTCCGCGGCGCGGTCGAGGTCCTCGCGCTGCGCGCGCGGTGTCAGCGTGAGCAGCATCCGGTGCGTGTCGCCGTGGATCGCGACGGCGTGGCCGGCGGCGAGGATCTCGCCCGCGAGCGAGCCGGTGCGGCGCACCTGCTCGCCGACGAGGAAGAACGTCGCCACCGCGCCGCGCGCGCGCAGGAGCTCGAGCACGGCCGGCGTCCCCTGCGGGTGCGGCCCGTCGTCGAACGTGAGCGCGACCGCGCCGTCGAGCGGCAGCGTGCGCGCGATCCCGCACGCGCGCGCGAGCGCGGGGACGTGCGGCGCCGGGCCGGGGGCGCACCAGGCCGCCGCGGCGGCGAATGCGCCCGCGGCGAGCGCGGAGGGGGCGGCGGCGGCCATCGCGGGTATCGTCGCAGCGGTCTGCGATGAGCGGCCTCGACCTCTTCTTCGGGATCGTCTGCGCGCTCGCCGCATCGGCGTGCTTCGACGGCGCGACCCTCGTCCAGGCGACCGAGGCGCGGGCGGAGGACAGCGGGCACGGCGTGCGCGCCGCGCTGCTGTGGCGACTGCTGCGCCGCCCGCGCTGGGTCGGGGGGGCCGCGCTCGGCGCCGTCGGCTGGCCGCTGCAGGTGCTCGCGCTG
>DASTWP010000219.1:0-8692 GCA_035765835.1 Solirubrobacteraceae bacterium | reverse complement strand
CCGCCGTCGACCAGTCGCTGTTGACGGGCGAGAGCGTGCCCGTCGAGAAGGGGCCGGGCGACGAGGTCGCGGGCGCGACCGACAACGCCGGCGGCCGCCTGGTCGTCCGTGCGACCAAGGTCGGGGGCGACACGGCGCTCGCGCAGATCGCGCGGCTCGTCACCGAGGCGCAGAGCGGCAAGGCGCCCGTGCAGCGCCTCGCGGACCGCATCAGCGGCGTCTTCGTCCCGGTCGTGATCGGCCTGGCGATCGCGACGCTCGGCTTCTGGCTCGGCGCCGGCGAGAGCGCGTCGTTCGCGTTCACCGCGGCGGTCGCGGTGCTGATCATCGCCTGCCCGTGCGCGCTCGGCCTCGCCACGCCGACGGCACTGCTCGTCGGGACCGGCCGCGGCGCGCAGCTCGGACTGCTGATCAAGGGCCCCGAGATCCTCGAATCGACGCGCCGCGCGGACACGATCGTGCTCGACAAGACCGGCACGGTGACGACCGGGCGGATGAGCCTGGCGGAGGTCGCCGGCGACGCCGAGGCCGTGCGCCTCGCCGGCGCGGTGGAGCACGCCTCCGAGCACCCGATCGCGCGGGCGATCGCCGCCGGCGCGGCCGAGCGCTTCGGCGCGCTGCCGGCGGTCGAGAGCTTCGCGAACACCGCCGGCCTGGGCGTCGAGGGCACCGTCGAGGGCCGCCACGTCCGCGTCGCGCGCCCCGACGGGGCGCTGCCCGGCGAGCTCGACGCGGCGCTGCGCGCCGCGCAGGAGCGCGGCCGGACCGGGGTCGTGGCCTCCATCGACGGCGAGCCGCGCGCCCTGCTGGTCGTCGCCGACACGATCAAGCCGACGTCCGCCGAGGCCGTCGCGCGGCTGAAGGCGCTCGGCCTGCGGCCCGTGCTCCTGACGGGCGACAACGAGGCCACGGCGCGCGCCGTCGCCGCCGAGGCCGGCATCGACGAGGTGATCGCCGAGGTGCTGCCGTCCGAGAAGGCGCAGGTCGTGAAGCGACTGCAGGCCGAGGGCCGCGTGGTCGCGATGGCAGGCGACGGCGTCAACGACGCGCCCGCACTCGCGCAGGCCGATCTGGGCCTCTCGATCGGCACCGGCACCGACGTGGCGATCGAGGCCTCCGACCTCACGCTCGTCTCCGGCGACCTGCGCGCCGCCGCCGACGCGATCCGCCTCTCGCGCTCGACGCTGCGCACGATCAAGCAGAACCTCGCTTGGGCGTTCGGCTACAACGTCGCCGCGATCCCGCTCGCCGCGATCGGCCTGCTGAATCCGGTGATCGCGGGCGCCGCGATGGCGCTCTCGAGCGTCTCGGTGGTCGCGAACGCGCTGCGGCTGCGGCGCTTCCGCGCGGCGTGAGCGAGTCGCGCTACGTCCCCGCGGCCGGCCGCGCGGCGCTCACCGGCGTCTACGACACGGTGGTCGCGCTGACGATGCGCGAGCGCCGCTGGCGCCCGCTGCTCGCGCAGCGGCTCAGCGCCGGCACGCCGCCCGGCGGCCTCGTCGTCGACGTCGGCGCGGGCACCGGCACGCTCGCGGTCGCGATCGCCACCGCGCGGCCGGACGCGCGCGTGATCGCGGTCGACGGCGACCCGCGGGCGCTCGCGCTCGCGCGCCGCAAGGAGGGCGCCGAGCTCGTCGAGTGGCGCGAGGGACTAGCGGGCGCGCTCGACCTCGCCGGCGGCAGCACCGACACCGCGCTCATGTCGCTGCTCCTGCACCACCTCGATCGCGACGCGAAGCTCGCCGCGCTGCGGGACGTCCGGCGCGTCCTGCGCCCCGGCGGCGCGCTCCAAGTCGCCGACTGGGGCCGGCCGCAGGACCCGCTGATGCTCGCCGCGGCCGGCGCGCTCCAGATCGTCGACACCGCCGCCGGCATCCGTGACCACCTCGCGGGGCGCGTGCCGCAGCTGATCCGCGACGCGGGGTTCACGCGCGTCGAGCGCTACGCCCGCCTGCGCACGGGCTGGGGCGGCCTCGAGCTGCTCGAGGCCGCCTGAGCCGCGCTCAGTGCTCGGTGCCGCCGTCGGAGAGCATCCGGGCGGTCATGACCAGCACACCGGCCGTGAGCAGCAGCACGAGCAGGAGCGCGAAGGCGACCGCGAGCCACTGGTTGACGACGAGCGCGCCGGAGATCGCGGCCGCCGCGAGGAGCAGCGCCGCGGTGACCGCGAAGAGGAAGGGCTCGCCGGATGGTGAGGGACGGTTCGATGGCTTCATACCGTCAGCATCGCGTCCCCACGGGGCCGCGCCATCGGGCCTGCCCCCCATATCGCGTCCGTGGAAACCCCTGATTCCCCGCAACACGCAGAAAGGGCGGCCGCAGGGCCGCCCTTTCGCGGGAGAGTCACCGGTCGGTGGGAGCTACTTGATCTGGTCGTAGACCTTGAAGAGCGGCAGGTACATCGAGATCACGATGAAGCCGACGATGCCGCCGACCAGGACGAGCATCACGGGCTCGAGGATCGAGGTCAGCGACTTGACGGCGGCCTCGACCTGGTCCTCGTAGAAGTCCGCGATCTTGGTGAGCATCTCGTCGAGGGCGCCGGTCTCCTCGCCCACGCCGACCATGTGCGTGACCATCGTCGGGAACACCGGGACGCTCTTGAGCGGCTCGTGGATCGTGCCGCCGCCGCGGACGGACTCGATGACGCTGCCCATCGCGTCCTCCACGACGCGGTTGCCGGCCGTCTGGGCGGTGATGTCCAGCGCCTGGAGCAGCGGGACGCCGGCCTTGACGAGCGCGCTGAGGGTGCGCGACCAGCGGGCGAGCGAGATCTTCTGGACGATGTCGCCGATCTTCATCGGGATCCGCAGGCGGAACGCGTCCCACTGGCCACGGCCGCGCTCGCTGCCCTTCCACTTGCGGAAGGCGACGACGCTGCCCACCACGGCGATGATGAAGAGGTACCACTGGTGCGTCATCGCGTGCGAGAGCCCGACGGTGACCTTCGTGATCGACGGCAGGTCGCCGCCGAACTGCTTGAAGACCCCGACGAACACCGGGACGATGAAGACGACCAGGGCCGTCAGCACGATGAAGGCGAAGCTCAGGACGACCGCCGGGTACACCATCGCGGCCTTCACCTGGCGGCGCAGGCGGTCCTCGTTCTCGAGCTGGTCGGCGACGCGCTGCAGGGAGTCCTCGAGCAGGCCGCCGGTCTCGCCCGCGCGCGCCATCGCGATGTAGAGCGGGCTGAAGACCTTGGGATGGCGCTCGAGCGCGTCCGACAGCGGCAGCCCGGCCTCGACGTCCTTGCGCACGTCGACGAGCACGTCGCGCAGCTTGTCGTTCTCGGTCTGCGCCTCGAGCACGTACAGCGCGCGCAGGATCGTCATGCCGGAGCTGACCATCGTGGCCAGCTGGCGCGTCATGATCGTCAGGTCGGCCGGCTTGATGCGCTTCAGGAAGTCGAAGCTGATGTCGCCCGCGCTGCCCTTGGCCGTGATGTCGAGGACGATCAGGCCGCGCGCCTTGAGCTGGTCGGCGACGGACTGCTTGCTGTCGGCGTCGACCTCGCCCGCGGCCTTCGCCCCGGTGAGGTCCATCGCCTTGAACGCGAAGGTGGCCATGACCTACGCCGCCAGTCCCATGCCGCCGCCGGAGCCGAGCAGGCGGCGCAGCTCGTCGGGGGCGGAAGAGCGCGCCTCCGCGAGGCGCTGCGTGATCTTGCCCGAGCGCACGAGCGCGGCGAGCGCCGCCTCCATCGTCTGCATGCCGACGCTGGCGCCGGTCTGCATCGCCGAGGGGATCTGGTGGGTCTTGCCCTCGCGGATGAGGTTGCGCACCGCGGCGGTCGGGACGAGCGTCTCGCACGCGACCACGCGGGCGGAGCCGTCCGCGGTCGGCAGCAGCTGCTGGGTCATCACGCCCTGCAGCGCGACCGAGAGCTGCACGCGCACCTGGTCCTGCTGGTGCGAGGGGAAGACGTCGATGACGCGGTCGATCGTCTGCGGCGCGCTCTGCGTGTGCAGCGTCGCGAAGACGAGGTGGCCGGTCTCGGCGGCGGTCAGCGCCGTCGAGATCGTCTCGAGGTCGCGCATCTCGCCGACGAGGATCACGTCCGGGTCCTGGCGCAGCGCGGCCTTCAGGGCCATCGCGAACGACTGGGCGTCGGCGCCGATCTCGCGCTGGTTGACCACGCACTTCTTGTGCGAGTGCAGGAACTCGATCGGGTCCTCGACGGTCATGATGTGCTCCTCGCGCGACCCGTTGATCTCGTCGAGCATCGAGGCGAGCGAGGTGGACTTGCCGGAGCCGGTCGGGCCCGTGACGAGCACGATGCCGCGCGGCTTCTTCGTGAACTCGTGGACGACCGGCGGCAGGCCGAGGTCGTCGATCGGGACGATCTCCGCCGGGATCAGGCGGAAGGCGGCGCCGAGGGCGCTGCGCTGGAAGTAGGCGTTGACGCGGAAGCGGGCGTGCCCCGGGATCGAGTAGGCGAAGTCCAGCTGCCAGTCCGTCTCCAGCCGCTGCCGCTGGTCGTTCGAGAGGATCGAGTAGACGATCTCCCGGGTGTCCGTCGGCGTGAGCTTGGGATAGCCCTCGATCGGCGTCAGGCGGCCGCGCACGCGCACCATGGGTGCGGCGCCGGCGGTGAGGTGGAGGTCGGACGCGCGGCGCCCGATGACCTCCATGAGCAGGTCGGCGAAATCGAAGTCCACGAAGCGCCTATCGGACATTCGCCTGCCCGCCGTGAGCCGTGTTTCCCGGCCGGCGGACGAATGTCCACTCGCGACGCTAGGTCGTGCCGGTCACGCGGGAGACCTCGGCGATCGAGGTCCGGCCCTGCTTGACCTTCTCGAGGCCGTCCTCGCGCAGCCGGCGCATGCCGTCGCGCACGGCCACCTCCGCGATGCGGTCGGCGCTCGCGCGCTCGATCGCCAGGTTGCGGATCTCCTCGCTGACGGTCATGACCTCGTAGAGGCCGATCCGGCCCTTGTAGCCGGACATGCCGCAGCGCGAGCAGCCGACTGGCTCGTAGGCCTCGATGTCCATCGTCGCGCGGAAGCCGTGGTCGCGCAGGATCTCCGCGGGGATGATCGTGCGCTTCTTGCAGTGCTGGCAGAGCGTGCGCGCCAGTCGCTGGGCGACCACGCAGTCGATCGCGCTGGCCACGAGGAAGGGCTCGATCCCCATCTCGACGAGCCGCGTGATCGCCGTCGGCGCGTCGTTGGTGTGCAGCGTCGAGAGCACGAGGTGGCCGGTCAGGGCGGCCTCGATCGCGATGTGCGCGGCCTCCTTGTCGCGGATCTCGCCGACCATGATGATGTCGGGGTCGGCGCGCATCATCGAGCGCAGGCCGGTGGCGAACGTCAGCCCCGCCTTGTTGTTGGTCTGGACCTGCGTGATGCCCTCGACCTGGTACTCGACCGGGTCCTCGATCGTGATGATGTTCTTCTCGGGCGTGTTGACCTGCCCGAGCGCGGCGTACAGCGAGGTCGACTTGCCCGAGCCGGTCGGGCCGGTGACGAGGACGGCGCCGTAGGCCTGGCGGATCGCGCGCTCGAACTTCTTGCGCTCCTGGTCCTGCATCCCCAGCTTCTCGAGCTCGAGGACCACGTTCTCCTTGTCCAGGATGCGGATGACGATCGACTCGCCGTGCACGCTCGGCAGCGTCACGATGCGCAGGTCGACGTGGTGGCCGTCGAGGCTGAGGCCCACGCGGCCGTCCTGGGGCACGCGACGCTCGGCGATGTCGAGGTCGCTCATGATCTTCACGCGGCTGATGACGCCGTTGACCATGCGCCGCGGGACCGTCGTGGTGTCCTGCAGCACGCCGTCGATGCGGAAGCGCACGCGCAGGTCCTTGCCGTCCGGCGAGAGGTGGATGTCGGAGGCGCCCTGCTCGACCGCCTGGGCGACGATCTGGTTGACGACCTTGATGACCGGCGCGTCGTCGGCGCTCTCGCGCAGGTCGACGACCTCTGCCGCGGCGTCATCGTCGTCGTCGATCGCCGTCGACTGGACGACGTCGTCGAGGCGCGTGAGCCGGCTGATGAGCGCGTCGATGTCCTCACGGGTGGCGACGACGGGCCGGATGTCGTACTCCGTGAGCAGCTGCATGTCGTCGACGGCCATGACGTTCGTCGGGTCGGCCATCGCGACGAGCAGCGTGCGCTCGTCCGCGAACGCGATCGGCACGGCGTGGTAGCGCTTCGCCTTCGCGCTCGAGAGCATGTTCGCCGCGCCCATGTCGGGCTGGAAGATCGACATGTCGATGTGGTCGAGCCCGTGGCGCTCGGCGATCGCGCGCGAGAGCTGCTCCTGGTTGATCAGGCCGGCGTCGAGCAGCACCTGCTCGGGCGTGGTGCCGGCCTGGCGGGCGGTGTCGACCGCCTGCTCGACGCGATCCTTCTCGACGAAGCCGAGGTCGACGATGACCTCGGTCAGGAACCGCGCCTTGCCGCCGCGCCGTGTCGGCGTGGTGATGCCGTTCCAGGGCGCGCTCGGCGCCTCGGCGGCAGGGTCGATCGCGGCGTCATCGACCGGGTGAAGGTGCGCCGGCTCCGCCGTCATGACGTCCTCGTCGGGCTCCATGCGCCGCCTCTCGCATCGCTTCGATGGGCGCGGGGGATCCCGTCCACAACTCGAAGCTCAGGGCACCCTGACGGACAAGGATCTCCAGGCCGTCCACCACCGCGGCCCCGGCGTCCCGGGCCGCTCGAAGGAGCTCCGTGCCGCCGGGCCGGTAGACCAGGTCGACAACGCATGCGTATTCCGAGAGCGCATCGGCCCTCAGCGGCAGGTCCTTGAATGTCGTGGACGGATGCCGTAAGCCGGCTGACGTGCAGTTCACGAGCAGGTCGGCCCGGGTAAGGACGGCCGTTTCCCGCACGCCGAAGGCGATCGCGAGCGCCGCTGCGCGCGCCGGCGTGCGGTTCCAGACGCGGATCTCGGCGGCCCCGGCCTCCCGCAGCGCCCACACAACGGCGCGGGCGCTGCCGCCGGCCCCGAGGACGAGCGCGGACTTGGCGCGCGGGGACTCGGGAAGGGCGGCGATCAGCCCCGGCGCGTCGGTGTTCTCGGCGCGGATCGCGCCGTCCTCGAACGTGAGCGTGTTGGCGGCGCCGATCGCGCGCGCGGTCGCGCTCGCCTCCGTCGCCAGGGCGAGCGCCGCCTCCTTGTGCGGGATCGTCACGTTTGCGCCCCTGAAGCCCGCCGGCTCGAGCGCGCGCACGGTCTCGGCGAACGCCGCGGGCGGCACCGGCAGCGCCTGGTAGCGCCAGCCGTCGAGCCCGGCGGCGGCCAGCGCGGCGTTCTGCATCGCCGGCGAGCGGCTGTGGGCGACCGGCCAGCCGAGGACGCCGAGGCGCGGCACTTACCGCTTGCCGCAGTGCGAGGGGTCGTTGCCGTGGTTCTTGGCGCGCGCTGCGTCGTAGGCGTTCACGTCGCGCTGGAAGGCGGCTGCGGTGGAGGAGAACGCGTGCGCGCCGTTCCCGCACGGCTTGACCACGTAGTACAGGTAGGGCACGTGCGCCGGGTGCGCGGCAGCCTGCAGCGACGCGAGGCCGGGGTTGCCGATCGGGCCAGGAGGCAGGCCGAGGTGCGTGCGCGTGTTGTAGGCGCTCGGGGAGCGCAACTGTGAGACGAGCAGCGGGCGCGTCCAGTCGTGCAGCGCGTAGCGCAGCGTCGCGTCGATGCCGAGCGGGATGTGGTCGTGCAGGCGGTTGTAGATCACCGCCGCGATCAGCGGGCGGTCCTTCGGGACCTGCGCCTCGCGCTCGACCATCGAGGCGATCGTGACCACGTCGAACGCGGTCAGGTGCTTGCGCCTCGCGTAGCCGAGGTTCACGCCGGCGAAGTTGCGCTTGAAGGCCTGGAGCTGCTCCGTCACGAGCCGCGTGGCGGTCGCGCGCGTGCGGACGAGCTCGTAGGTGGCCGGGAAGAGGAAGCCCTCCAGCGAGGCGCCGCGCGGTGCGCCGTAGCGCGTGGGGTCGAGCTCGGGCGAGGCCTTCGAGGCGGCGAGGTAGCTGCCCTTGAGGCCGGCCGCGTGGATGCGCGGCGCCATCTCGCCGCGCGAGGGGCCCTCGGGGATCGTGATGTGGATGACGGGCGCGGCGGGCGGCGCCGTCGTGAGCTGCGCGATCGCCGCGGCGTAGCTCATGTCCCGCTTCATCGTGAACGTGCCCGAGCGCAGGTCGCCGCGGTGGCCGCCGATGCGGGTGCGCAGGTCGAAGAAGAAGCTCGACGAGACGACGTGGTCGCGCGCGAGCAGGTCTCCGATGTCGGACGCGGTCGAGCCGGACGGGATCGTCACGACGACGCGCCCGTGCCCCGAGCCGTGGAACGGCTGGTAGAGGCGCCAGAGGAAGTAGCCGATCGCGACGAGGACGATCAGGAACAGCAGCGCGACCGCGCGGCGCAGGCCGCGGCGGCGGCGCGGGATGCCGAGTGGCCGGTGCGGCATGCCGGGCGCGCCCGGCTGCGGCTCGACCGGGCGGCGCTTGGCGCGCACGATCCCGATCGGCGCATCGTCCTCGTGGTGGCCGTTGCCGTCGTCCTCGTGGTGCGGGCGCGGGATGACGACGCGGCGGGGCCGGGTGGCGGTGAAGCGCGACTGCGGCTCCGGCTGCTGCAGTTGCGGCTCCGGCGCGGGTTGCGGCTCCGCGGCCGGCGCGGGCTCGGGCGGCGGCTCTGGGGGCGGCGCCGGCACCGGCGCTTCGGGCGCGGGCGTGCCGGGCGACGGCCGCCC
>DASTWP010000218.1:0-4087 GCA_035765835.1 Solirubrobacteraceae bacterium | reverse complement strand
CTCGGTCTCGCGACCGACGACGGGGTCGAGCTTGCCCTCGGCGGCGAGCTTGGTCAGGTTGCGGCCGAACTGGTCGAGCAGCTTCGAGGACTTCTTGCCCTCGCCCGCCGCGCCGGCGCCCGCGGCCGCCGCGCCGGAGCCGCCCTGCTGGCGGCGCCCGCCGGGCCCGGACAGCATCCGGATGACCTCGTTGCGGATCTTCTCGGAGTCGGCGTCGAAGTCGAGCAGGATGCGCGCGGCGACGCCCTCGTTCTCGCGGACCAGCCCGAGCAGGATGTGCTCGGTGCCGATGTAGTTGTGGCCGAGGCTCAGCGCCTCGCGCAGCGCGAGCTCGAGCACCTTCTTGGCGCGCGGGGTGAACGGGATCTGCCCGGAGGTGACCTCCTCGCCCGACCCGACGATGCGCACGACCTGGGCGCGCACGCGCTCGACGGTGATGTCGAGCGACTCGAGGACGCGTGCGGCGAGGCCCTCTTCCTCACGCAGCAGCCCGAGCAGGATGTGCTCGGTGCCGATGTAGTTGTGCTTGAGCGTCCGCGCCTCCTCCTGCGCGAGAACGACGACCTGCCGGGCGCGTTCGGTGAATCGCTCGAACATGTTGCTGCTGGTCCTTCCTGCTGCGGCTTCTGCCTAGCTCCGGTCGAGGCTTTGTCCGTGTGAATGGTGGTCGAGGGGCAGGGGACGCGAAATCACCCGTCTGCTCCCCTCCCTTTCGGCATCTGCGCCGATTCGGATGAGCGTCCGGGCCTGATCGCGGAACATACGACACTCTACCAACGGGCTCCCTGCTCGATTTCGCATCTGGCGGGAGCCTTCCCGCGGCACGCCGAGATCAGTCGGTCGACAGACCGAGGCGGCCGTAGGCGGCCCGGCCCTCGTCGGCCTCGGCCCCGCCGAGATCGAGCTGCGTGCGCGCGAGCTCGTAGGGCACCTCGAGCGCGGCGAACGCGTCCCGCGCCTCGCGCAGAAGCGCGTCGTCGCCGGCGTGCAGGGCGCGCGCGCGGAGGAGCCGCGCCGTCGCCACCGCGTCCTCGTCGATGGTCGGCGCGGCGTCGGCCAGCGAGGCCTCTGCCTCGTCGTGGCCGGCGCGCACGTAGGCCTCCGCGCGCACGGTGGCCCACGTCGAGCGGTGCCATCCGGCGACCTCGGCGGGGCGCACCGTCAGGCGCGCCGCCGCCTCAGCCGGGCGTTCGAAGTGCAGGTCGATCATCGCGTCCCCGACGAATATCAGCCCGTGTCCGGCGTAGCCTGCGAGGTCCACGTCGTCGATCGCTCCTCCCAGGCGCGTCGCGAGCTCTCGCCAGGGGGCCCAGCCCGCGTGGTCGCCGCGCAGGCCGTGGATCAGCGACCCGACCGCCAGCTCTTTGCGCACGAATCCGGCGGTCGGGCGGCCGGCCGCGTCCCACGCCGCCGCGAACAGCTCGAGGTCGCGCCCGACGCGCTCCCACTCCCCGAGCATGAACAGGCAGTCGACGCCGCGGACGTGCGCCAAGTAGTCGATGCCGGCCTGGCGCTCGACGTCCCGGCTCTCCTCGATGACCGCCGCCGCCTCGCGCAGCTCACCGACGCGCGTGAGCGTCGTGGCGAGCATGTAGAGGTAGTCGCGCCGCTCGAGGAAGCTGCGCCCGCCGCGACCGCTGAGGCCGCGCGCCGTCGCAGCCCGTGCCCTGGTCGCGTCCAGCGCGGCCCTGAGCCGGCCGTTGACCAGGTGCTTGCCGGCGACGGCATCGAACGCGCTCGACAGCAGCGCCGGCTCGCCGACCTCCCGCGCCAGCGCCAGGACTCGCTCGGCGGCCTGGAGGTCGTCCTCGTCGGTGAGCCACACGGAGGCGGAGAGGATCGCCGCCTCGGCGACGCGATCCGACGGCGCCGCGGAGCTCCGCGCCCGCTCGAGCAGCTGCTCGAGCTCGGGGACCGGAAGGATCCCGGTGATGCCGACCATGCGCGTGTGCAGCTCGACGACGGCCGCGAGGTCGATCGCACGGCCGGTCTCGTCGAGGTCCGCCGCGCGGCGCAGCAGCACGACGGCGAGGTCGCCGCGCATCCGCCCGAGCGCCGCGCCGGCGGCGTCGCGCAGGCATGCGGCCGCGGCCGCGGGCTCCGACGCGAGCTTGGCCGCGCGCTCGAGCAGGCCCTGGGCGCCCTCGACCGCGCCGCGTCGCTCCGCGCGGCCGGCGGCGTCGCGCAGCGCCTCGACCGCCGCGCGCTCGCGCTCCGTCGACGGGTCGAGCGTAGCCGCCTGCTCGCGGTGGAAGGCGACGAGCTCCTCGAGCTCGGCCAGCCGCGCGCCGGCGGAGCCGGCGACCCACTCGGCGGCCCGCTCGTGGAGCTCCGCGCGCGCCGCGCGCGGAAGCGAGCGGTACGCGACGTCGCGCAGCAGCTGATGGCGGAAGCGGTGCGCGCCCGGCGCCTCGCCCGCCAGCTCGACCACGATCTCGCGCCGCGCCAGCCCGCGCAGCGCAAGGCCGGGGTCGGTCCCGAGCAGCGCCGCGAGGCCATCGGCCGAGAACGTCGCGCCGAGCACGGCGGCCCGTTGCACGGCCCGCTTCTCGTCGTCCGGAAGCAGGTCGATGCGCGCCGCGACCGCCCCCTGCACGGTGTCCGGCAGCACCTCGTCGGCGGCCTCGGCGAGCCGGTGCGCGACCTCCTCGGTGAAGAACGGATTGCCGCCGGCGAGCTCGGCGACGCGGTCCGATAGGGCGTGACCGCTCGGCCCGAGCAGCGCCTCGGCGAGCGCGCGCGCCTCCTGCTGCGCGAGCGGCCGCAGGTCGACGGCCGTGGCGCCGCGCAGACCGCCCGCCCAGCGGGGCCTCCGATCGAGCAGCTCGGGCCGCGCGGTGCAGAGCGCCACTAGCGGCAGCTCGCCGAGGCCACCAGCGATCTCCTCGACCAGGTCGAGGAGCCCTTCGTCGGCCCAGTGGATGTCATCGAGCACGAGCAGCAGCGGCCCGTGGCCCGCGAGAACCGTGAGCAGCCGGCGCCAGGCGCGCCGAACGCGGTCGTCGCTGCGCGCGGCCGACTCGTCGTCGCGACCGAGGGCGAGCGCAAGCCCGTCGGCGACCGCCTCGGCGTCGGCGGCGCCGTGCTCGCGCAGCACGGCGGCGAGCGCGGCGCGCACCTCGCCCGCGGGGGCGTCGGGCGCGGTTCCGGCCGCCGCACGGACGATCTCCCCCAGCGCCCAGAAGGCGATCCCGCTGCCGTACGGCGGGCTCACCCCGACGAGCACACGCGGGCCGGCGCCGTCGGCCCGCAGGTCGCGCACGAGCTCGCGCGCGAGACGCGTCTTGCCGAGGCCCGCCTCGCCGACGAGCGTGACGAGCGCCGGCGCCCGGGCGGCGAAGGCACGGCGGGCGACCAGCCGCAGCAGTGCCAAGTCGTCGTCGCGGCCGAGCAGCGGCGTGTCGCGCAGCGCCGCCGGCGCGCCGCTCGCGGCGGAGAAGACGGCGATCGGCTCGTCGAAGCCCTTCGCCACGACCTCCCCTGCCGGCTCGAGCGAAGCGGCACGGCAGGCCTGGGCGGTGCGCGCATCGACCAGCACCCCGCCGGCCGGGGCGCCCTGCTGCACGCGCGCGGCCGCGTTCACGGCATCGCCTGCGACGGCCAGGTCGGCGCCGGGCGCCGCCGCGAGCACCTCGCCGGTCGCGATGCCGACACGCAGCCCGACGCCGAGGTCGCCGACGCGGGCCACGAGCTCGAGCCCGGCGCGCACCGCACGGTCGGGGTCGTCACCGTGGCTGCGAGGCACCCCGAAGACCGCCACCACCGCGTCGCCGATGAACTTCTCGACGGTGCCACCGTGCGCGTCGAGCACCTCTCGCGCAGCCGCGAAATACCGCTCGAGCCGGGCGCGGACCTCCTCCGGGTCGCGGCCGCTGGCGAGCGCCGTCGAGCCGACGATGTCGGCGAAGAGCATGGTCGCGACCTTGCGCTCGCCGCCCCCGTCCTCGGTCGCGAGCGCCGCGCCGCAGGCCGAGCAGAATCGCGCTCCCTCAGGGCCCTCCGCTCCGCACCGCGCGCAACGCACGGAGCGACTCTACGTTCAATCGCGCATGGCCGGGAAGAGCACGACCTCGCGGATCGAGCGCCT
>DASTWP010000217.1:0-6767 GCA_035765835.1 Solirubrobacteraceae bacterium | reverse complement strand
GAGCGCCATCGCGGCGGTGGCGTGCCCGCTCGGCCAGGACGCCGCGCGGATCTGCCCGGCGCCGAGCCACTCCTCGAAGCGCGGGTGCGCGAGCAGCGGCTTCAGCGCCTCGCTCGTCACGGCGGCGCCGACGAGCACGAGCAGGATCGCGGCGGCGACGCGGCGGCGCCCACGCGCGAGCGCGATCGCCGCGAGCGCGAGCGCGAGCAGTGCGTAGGGCAGCGGGTCGGCGAGGTGCGCGACCGCGCTCGCCGGGCCCGTCACGCCCGGGCCGTTCAGCGCGACGAAGCCCCGCAGCGTGGCGGCGTCGCGCACGTGCGCGACCGGCGAGGCGTACGCGAGCAGGCCGGTGAGCGCCAGCAGCGCGAGCGAGGCGAGACAGCCGAGCAGGAGCGTTCGCGGCCTCAGCGGCATGCGACCACGGTAGTTGCAGGACTTAAACGGGAAGGAAGGGGCGGCCACCGCAACGAATCCCCCCGGAAGGACGCATGGAAGCTCCCGGCCTGATCCCCTCGCTCATCGGCGCACCGCTCGCCGGCGACAGCGGCAGCGACGTCGGCATCGTCGAGGACCTGCTCTGCGACGAGCAGACGAACCGCCCGCTGTGGCTGCTCGTTCGCCTCGACGCCGGCGGCTTCACCTACGTGCCGGCCGGGCGCCTCGCCTCGCGCCGGCGCTCGGTCGCGGTCCCCTACGACGAGGACGCGATCCGCGCCGCGCCCGTGCGGCTGCACGAGCCGGTGGCGATCGGGCGCGAGCACGCGGTGCGGCTCTGCCGCCACTACGGCGTCCGTCTGCCCTCCGCGACGTGGATGGCGGCGGTCAGCGGCGTGCGCGGCAGGCCGGTCGTGGCCGAGCCCGCGCTGGCCGAGGCCTCGTAGCTCAGTCTTCTGGCGCCACCGGTGCCCAGGCGCCGCTGCGGATCGACTCGACGGCCGAGCGCATCTCGTCCTGAAGGCGCTTGGCGACCATCTCGCCGGACGACGGCTCGGCGCGCTCGAAGCGGCCCTGCCGGCGCTCTTCGTCCTCGAGCTCGTCCCTGGACTCCATCGAGCGCGGGCGCTACCCCGAGCGCGCCAAGTCAAACGTCGGCAGTCAGACGAGTGAGCGCCGCCTGGCGCGGAGCGAGCCTCCAAGCCGCGATACCCACGAGGACGAATGCGATCACGTGCAATGTCGCGAGCGCGGGCGTCGCGCCGACCGGGTCGCCGAAGACGACGAAGCCCCCGAGAATCGAGCTGACGTTCGTCGCGGCCGTCATCAGCGCGATGGCGGTGACCGGCCGGCCGAGCTGAAGCGCGCGCTGGAAGGCGAAGAAGGCGCCGCACGAGAACGCGAGCGCGGCGATCGCCGTCCAGGGCGCCGCCGCGAGGTGCGCGAGACCGCCGTGGTGCAGCACGCCGGTCAGCGCCTTGATCGCGAGGTCGGCCGCGCCGTAGAGCAGGCCGCCGGCGAGCGCGAGCAGCGGCGCGCCGCCCTCGCCGCGGGCGCGCGACCACAGCGCGAGCGCGGCGAGCACGAGCGCGGCGAGGTAGGCGGCGATCGTTCCCGTCGCGAACGTCGCATGGCGGCCGACGTCGTGCAGGCCGAGCGCGAGCAACACGAGCGCGAGCACCATCGCCGCGGCGGCGCGCTTCTCGTGCGCGCCGATCCGGTGCCGCAGCCCGATCGCCGCCATCGGCACGGTCAGCGCCACGCCGCCGGCGACGAACGCCTGCACGAGCGAGAGCGGCGCGTGCGAGAGCGCCCCGACGTGCAGCCCCCAGCCGGTCAGGCCGAGGACGGTGCCGACGGCCCACGCCGGCTGGCGCAGCAGCGAACGCAGCGTCGCGACCGGCCGGCGCGGGCTGATCTCGATCGCGCTCGCCGAGCCCGCGTGCTGGAGCAGGAACGACGCGTTCAGCGCGACCGACGCTGCGAGCGCCAGCGCGATGCCGATCCAGACCGTGCTCACGCCTCCCGCCTCCGCGCGACGCACAGCGCGCCCGCCGCGACGAGGGCGGCCGCGACCCACAGCGCGCCGCGGCCGAACTGCGGCGCGAGATGCGGCGCGAGCTTCTCCGAGGCGGTCACCGAGTCCGAGCCCGCGCCTGCGACGAAGAGCACGACCCAGGCGCCCGCACCCGTGACGAGCACGCGCGCCGCCCACGTCAGGCGGGTGCTCGCGCGCAGCGCAAGGCCGGCGACGAGCCCGGCGGGGATCCACGTGCACGCGAGCCGCAGCAGCGGCTGCGCGTCGCCGCCCGCCAGGCGCTGCAGCGGCAGCGCCTCGCGCAGCCGCGGGCCGTAGCCGAGCACAGCCGCGTGGCGCAGCAGGTAGAGCCAGCCGATGCCGGCGATCGTCGCCAGCAACACGATCGCCGCGGCCGCGACCCCGCGGCCGCCGTGCCCCGCGGCGGTGCTCAGGCGCCCGCCCGGCTCGGAGGCGCGCAGCAGCCGCTCGAGCTCGCCCACGCCCTCCGGCGCCGGCCCTGCCGCGCTCGGAGCGTTGCTGTGGGGAGACCCACGGTGGGGCCTCACGTGACGACCCCCGGCCCGGCCAGCGGCTGGGTGCGCGGCCGCCACGCGCCGCGCCGCGGCTGCGGCGCCGGCGGCTTGACGTAGGCCTCGGCCTGGAGCACGCGCAGCGCCGCCAGCGGCAGCCGCGTGTGCTGCGTGTAGACGAGGAAGCGCGGCTCCCAGCGCGGCTGGAACTTCTGGTTGAAGCGCACGAGCCGCTCGAGGCTGAAGCGGCCGTGCATGCGCCGCAGCACCCAGCGGAAGAGGCGCTGGCTGCGGCGCTCGAGCACGTCGGCGGCCATGATGTGGGCGAAGCCCGCGAAGTTCAGCGAGACCTCGCGCACACCGGCGCCGCGTGCGTGTTCGAGCGCGGCCGCGACGAGCGCGTCGGAGATCCCGTTGGGCTCGTCGTCGAGGCGGCGCATCGCGTCCAGCGAGAGGCCGTCGCGATAGGTGACGTAGCGCTGGAAGGCGCGCACCTCGCCGCTCGCGCGCCGGCCGATCACGTAGGTGTCGGCGAGGTCCTCGGGCGCGCCCCACAGCCGGTCCATCGTCATCGCGAAGCCGTAGAGCCGGGGCTGCCCGCGCCGCCACGTCTCCTCCACCTTCGCGAGCTCCGCCGCCAGCAGCGGCGTCAGCTCGCGCGCGCTGCGCACCTCGATCGTCCAGCCGTGCTTCTCGACGCGGTGCACCGCCTTGCGCACCGTGCGGCCCGCGCGGCCGGCCAGCGTGAAGGTCGCAGGGTCGGCGATCGCCTCGCTGCCGATCCGCAGCGTCCGCAGCCCGAGCGCGCGGTAGGCCTCGAGGTGGCGCTCGGCGGCGCCCGTGAGGACCACGTCCCAGCCGCGCTCGCGGGCGACCTCCAGGAAGTCCGCGAGGATGCCCGCCGCACTGCCCGGCGGCCCGACCGGGTCGCCGGAGACGACGGCGGTCTCGCGCAGCGTCCGGTAGGCGAGAACGCCGCCGCGCGAGAAGTGGAAGGCCTTGTCGGCGCGCAGGACGAACGGCGCGATCGAGTCCTCGCCGTGCTCGGCCACGATCCGCGCGGCGAGCGCGTGCTCGGAGGCGTCGTGTCCGTCCTGCGCCCGCGCCGGCGCGAGCAGCGCCCGCAGGACGCCGAAGAGCGCGACCGCGACGATGCCGATCAGCGCGTGCACGATCGTCTTCAGCGGCTGGCCGAGGCCCGCCACGCTGCCGCCGTCGACGACCGCGCGGCCCGCGCGCACCAGCGCGTCGCCGACGCCGGGCGGGTGCCCGGAGACCAGCAGCGCGGTGACGGTCGCCGCGTATGCACCGGTCAGCGCCAGCAGCAGGTACAGGCCCGCGACGAGCGGGCGCGAGGGCGCGGCGCCGCGGGCGAGGGCACGGCGCCCCGCCCAGAGCAGGCCGGCGAGCGCGAGCGCGAGCAGCGCCTCCTCGTAGTCGAGGCCCTTGACCGTGTGCACGGCGGCCAGCACGCACAGCACGCCGATCGCGACCGGGCCCGCGCGCCGGCGGCCGCGCAGCAGGCCCAGCGAGAGCCCGAGCAGCACCACGCCGCCGATCACGCCGGCCGCATGCGCCGCCGCCTCGGCGCTGCCGGGCTCGAGCGCCTCCAGCAGCCGCTGGCGCGCCGGCAGCGTCGGCGAGAGCGAGGAGGAGAGCGTCAGCACGCCGGCGAGCGCGGTCGCGACCGCGGCGGGAAGGCGCCAGCGGCGCTGGGCGCTCATGCGCGCACCCCCGCGTGGCGGTGGCGGCGGCGATGGCGCGGGCTGCGCGGGTTCGGATGCCCGGCGCGCGGATGCTGCGGCCGGCCGATGCCCTTCGGCGCGTGCGCCAGGCGGTCGCGCAGCGGCGGCGTCGAGAACCACTTGCTCGCGACGCGCAGCATGTGCGGCGTCTGCCGCCGCCACAGGCCCCAGTCGTGCCCGCCGGGGAAGTATCCCCAGCGCACGTAGACGCCGGCCTCGAAGAGCTGGTGGGCGAAGCGGCGGATCCGCCACGGCTCGATCTCGTCCTTGACGCCCTGGTAGAGGTAGACGCGCAGGCCGAGGCGGTGGATCTGCGGTATCAGGCGCGGCAGGTACCAGTTCGGGCTTGCGGCGTTCAGCTGTGCCTGCGTGGCGTGCGCGAACGGGCCGGTGCGCGTCTGCGCGTAATAGCCCGACCAGCTCTCGAGCACGCTGAAGGAGCGCAGGTGCCGCAGGCCGATGTTGAGCGCGCCGTAGCCGCCCTCGGAGAGGCCCGCGATGCCGCGGTAGCGGCGGCCGCGCAGCGTCGCGAAGCGGCGGTCGACGTTGCGCACGACGTCGAGGACGAAGCTCTCGTAGGGCCCGGCGGCGTCGTTGGCCCACTCGGTGTCGTTGCCGAAGTTGCCGCTGTGGCCGTACGGGATCACGAAGATCATCGGGCGGATCGCATGGCGGTGCACCAGCACGTCGGAGTCGACCGCCAGCGCGCCCGCCTGCACGAAGCCGTCCGGCCGACCCGGCGGCGCGTGCAGCAGGTACATGACGGGGAAGCGGCGCCCGGCGGCCGCCTGCGCGGCGTAGCCCGGCGGCAGGTAGACGAGGTAGTGGCGGTGCTGGTGCAGCGCCGGCGAGAAGAAGCCGACGTCGCGCAACGTGCCGCGCGCGACGCCCTTCGGCGTCACCGGCGGCGGGAAGCCCCGGTAGAGCCAGTAGCGGTGGACGTAGATCGCGACGCCCACCCCGCCGGCCGCGAGCCATGCCGCAGCCAGGAGCGCCAGGAGAGCCCTGACGCCGCCGCCGCGGCCCCACCGCCTGGGAGCGGGCTGGGATGGTGGGGCCGGGAGGCCCGGCGGTGACGTCTCTGGGCTCTGTACGGCGGTCGCCATGGTGCGGGCCTCCGCGCACGCGGGACCGCGATCGACGCTACCCCTGGCCGTGTTGGCGGACGGCTAGCATCGTGTGAAGGGACTCCCAACCATCGTGCGCCGCCTCGTCCCTATCCTCGCGCTCGCAGCGCTGCTGCTCGTCCCCGCGGTCGACCGCGCGGGGGCGCCCGCCCATCCCGGGCGCTCCTACGCCGAGCACGTGCCGTGCCCGCCCGGTCTCGCGCAGCCGTGGCAGTGCTCGATCGTCTCGGTGCGCCTGGACCGCTCCGGGCGCGTGCGCGGGCGCGTGCACCTCGCGGTCGCGCTGCTGCACCGGCCCGGGCCGCCGCGGCCGGCCGTGCTCGCGCTCGCGGGCGGGCCCGGCGCGGCGGCGCTCCCCGGAGCGAAGGGCTTCGCGCGCATCCTCGCGCCGCTGCTGACCAACCGCGACCTGCTGGTCGTGGACCAGCGCGGGACCGGCGCGTCGGACCCGATCGCCTGCCCGCAGATCGAGGCGGACGAGACCTGGAGCGCCGCCGCGGTGACGGCCTGCGCCCAGCAACTCGGGCCGGCGGGGGCGTTCTACTCCACGGACGCGAGCGTCGGCGACCTCGAGACCGTGCGCCACATGCTCGCGATCCCTGCGCTGACGGTGTACGGCGTCTCCTACGGCACGAAGGTCGCGGTCGACTACGCGCGCGCCCACCCGAAGGCGGTCGACGGGCTGGTGCTCGACTCGCCGATCGTAGAGGACACCGATCCCTTCTACCGGCGCTCGGCCAACGGCGCCCAGCGCGTGCTCGAGAACCTCTGCGCCGAGAACGCGTGCGTCGCACATGCGGATCCCGGCGCGGACCTGCGCACGCTCGTGGGCATGATGCGCGGCGGTGTCCTGACGCGCAGGGGCGTCAGCGTCAGCGAGGGGTCGCTGCTGCACGCGATCGTCGCAGGTGGCCCGCGGCTGCACGCGCTGCCGCCGGCCCTGCACACCGCCACGGGCGGCGACCTGCGGCCGCTCGCCGCGCTGCTGCCGCGCCAGGTCCCCGACGCGCGCGACCCCAGCGGGTGGCTCGCGCCGAGCGACTCGAGCACGGTCTACCTCGCGACGAGCTGCGAGGACGGCGACTTCCCGTGGGCGCAGAGCGAGACGCAGGGCCAGCGTCTCGCCTCGGCCGAGGCCTATCTCGACAGGCTCGGCGACCGCGCCTTCGCGCCGTTCGACCGCTACGCCGGCGAGCAGTACGGCGAGGCGCGGATCTGCGCGCCGTGGCCGGAGGCGGGCCGGCGGCCGGCGCCGGCGCCGCTGCCTGACGTGCCGGCGCTGCTGCTGGTCGGCGGCGACGACGACCTCGCGCCACTCGAGGGAGCCAAGGAGATCGCGGCGCAGCTGCCTCACTCCCGGCTCGTGGTCGTTCCGGACAGCGGGCACGGCGTCCTGCACGGGACCGCCGGC
>DASTWP010000216.1:0-3141 GCA_035765835.1 Solirubrobacteraceae bacterium | reverse complement strand
GTGCGAGTCGTGGACCTTCGAGAGGTGGTACAGCGAGCCCGGCAGCTTCGGGAACGGCAGCGTGTCGCGGCGCCCGTTGTGCTCGATCTCGATGTAGCCCTCTTCGATGTCGATGTTGGGCGTGCCGTACTCGCCCATCGTCCCGAGCTTGACGAGGTGGCAGTCGGGCACGTGCTCGCGCAGCGCGAAGAGCAGGTTGAGCGTGCCGACGACGTTGTTGGTCTGCGTCTCGACCGCGTGGCGGCGCGAGATCATCGAGTAGGGCGCCGAGGAGTGCTCGGCGTAGTGGACGACGCCCTCCGGCAGGAACTCGGCGATGACCTGGTCGACGAACTCGGGATCCTGCATGTCGCCGACCCACATCTGCAGGTCGCGGCCGGAGACCTCGCGCCACGCCTCGACACGGTCGGCCAGCGGCACGATCGGGGTCAGCGACTCGGTCGACTGGGCCAGATGCCAGCGCCGGCGCGCGAAGTTGTCGACGATGCCGACCTCGTGGCCGCGCGCCGAGAGATGGAGCGCGGTGGGCCAGCCGAGGTAGCCGTCGCCACCCAGGATCAGATAGCGGCTCATGCCGCGCCTCGCTTCAGGTTCGGAATCAACTCAGGCACCGTACGTGATCGTGCTCTAAGACGGCTTGGAACTATGTTGGGATTCATTACGGAATACGGGTAGCCGACTGGACTTTCCAGTCGTTCCCGCCGCGCCCCAGCTTCAACTCGTAGTGGCGCGATCCGGCCCACAGCTTGATCAGCGCGTGGCGCTCGTTCGGGCTCAGGTCGACGGCCGTGACGTCCAGCGACGAGGGGTCGAGGTGACCCTCGGCCCATGACCGCGCGGTGTACTTGGCGCGGTCGGACTCCGGGCGGCCGCCCGCGCAACCGGCGAGCACCACGAGCGCGGCGAGCGCTGCGAGCAGGCGGGGCACGGCGCCGTTCTGCCCATCCGCGAGGCGCTTCACGCCCGCCTGCCCCGGGTAGCCACTGGCGCCGTGACCTCCCTTGTGTGGGGCGGGCTGTTGTTCGCGTTGTGGATCGCGCTCACGGACAGCACGCGGCCGCTCGAGCTCCTGGTCGGCGGCTGCTCCGCGCTCGTGGCCGGCGTCCTGATGTGGGCCGTCGCGCGGATGGCGCACGTCTCGCTGCGCCCGCGGCCCCGCTGGCTGCTCGCCTTCGCGAAGGCGCCGTGGTGGATCGTGCGCGACTCGGTCACCGTGCTGCTCGCGCTCGCCGGGCACCTCGTCCTGCGCCGCCCGCTGGCCGGGCGGATGGTGCCCGTCGCGTTCGCGACCGGCGGGCGCGACGCGCGGGGGCAGGCGCGCCGCGCGATCGCGTTCGGCGCCGGCTCGGCGGGCCCCAACTCCTACGTCGTCGGCGCCTCCGAGGAGGAGCAGGCGATCGTCATCCACCAGCTCGTGCCGACCGACGCCGTCGCGCCGCGCGAGGCGCTGGGTGAGGGATCGTGAACCCCTGGCTGATCGCCGCCACGATCCTCTTGATCGCGCTGCTCGCGCCGCTCTACGTCGCGCTGCGGCGGCCGCTGATGGACGCGCTGATCGCGCTCGAGGTCGTCGGCGTGGTGCAGAGCATGGTGCTGATGCTGCTCGCCCAGGGCTTTCACCGCATCTCGCTGATGGACCCGGCGCTCGTGCTGGCGGTCATGAGCTTCATCGGCGCGCTGGCGTACGTGCGGCTGATGGAGCGGCGCGTATGAGCCCCACGCACTGGGTCGCCGGGTTCCTGGTGTTCGGCGGCGTCGGCGTCCAGGTGGCCTGCTGCATCGGCCTGCTCGTGGCCCGCGACAGCTTCGACCGCCTGCACCTCGTCGCGCCGGCGACGGTCTTCGGAGCGGTGATGATCTGCGCGGCGGTGGCGCTGAACGACACGTTCTCGCAGGGCGGCATCCACGCGATCGTCATCGGCTGCCTGCTGCTGGCCGCCGGGCCCGTCCTCACGCACGCGACCGGCCAGGCGATCCGCCTGCGCGACACGGGACACGTGCCGGTGCTGCCCTCCGAGGCGCGGCAGGCGCACGAGGACGCGGAGCAGGCTTGACCGTCCTCGAGATCGTCGCGCTGACGCTCGTGGCGATCACGGCGCCGGCCGTCGTCATGACCGACGACCCGCTGCGCCAGTCGATCGTGCTGGGCATCTACGGCCTGTTCATGGCGGCGGCGTTCTTCGTGCTGAAGGCGCCGGACGTCGCGCTGTCGATGCTGACGGTGTCGAGCGTGCTGATCCCGGCGCTCGTGCTGCTGGCGCTCGCTCGCGTGCGCCAGATCGTCGCGCAGGGCGATCCGGAGGAGCCCGAGGAGGAGGAGAAGCCGTGACGCCGCGCGCGCGGATCACCGTGATGGGCGTCGCGCTCCTCGGGCTGCTGGCGTTCTACATCTGGGGCGTCGCCGGGCTGCCCGACTTCGGCCACTACAAAGGGCCCTACGGGACGACGATCAACCACGTCGTCGCGACGGAGCGCCAGCTGACCAACGCGGTCACCTCGATCGTCTTCGACTACCGCGCCTACGACACGCTCGGCGAGGAGCTCATCCTCTTCGTCTCGGTCGTCGGCGTCTCGCTGCTCGTGCGCGAGCAGCGCGACGAGAGCGAGGAGGTCCATCCCGCCGCCGCCAAGGCCGAGGAGCACCCGCGCGCCTCTGACGCGGTGCGCGCGCTCGGCGTGGCGGTCGTGGGGGCGACGCTGCTGATCGGGCTCTACATCGTCGCCCACGGCAACCTCACGCCGGGCGGCGGCTTCCAGGGCGGCGTGATCCTCGGCGCGGCGCTGCTGGCGGTCTACTTCGCCGGCGACTTCGCGTCGCTGCGGCAGCTCTCGCCGTCGTCGATCTTCGAGCTGATGCACTCCGCCGGCGCCGCCGGCCTGGCGCTGCTCGGGCTCGGCGGCCTGATCTCGGGCGCCGCGTTCTTCCACAACTTCCTCTACACCGGCACGATCGGGGAGCTGAACTCCGGCGGGATCGCCCCGCTCGGCAACGCGGCCGTCGGGCTCGAGGTCTTCGGCGCCGTGCTGCTGCTCTGCTCGGAGTTCCTGCACGAGGCCGTGCTGAGGCGCAAGTGAGCGTCTACCCCTACATCGTCGCCGGCTGGCTGGTCGCCGTCGGCCTCTTCGGCATCGCGCGCAGCC
>DASTWP010000215.1:0-5686 GCA_035765835.1 Solirubrobacteraceae bacterium | reverse complement strand
GGCGCGGCGAGACGCTCGCCTGGGTCCGCCGGCTGATCCGCGACGCAGACCCCGAGATCGAGGAGGAGTGGAAGTGGGCGAAGGCGACCTCGCCGGGGACCCCGGTCTTCTCGCACGACGGCATCGTCTGCACGGGCGAGTCCTACAAGCAGGTCGTGAAGCTCACGTTCGCCCGCGGCGCGTCGCTCGAGGACCCGCAGAGGCTCTTCAACTCGAGCCTCGAGGGCAGCACGCGGCGCGCGATCGACATCCGCGAGGGCGAGCGGCCCGACGAGGCCGCCTTCAAGGACCTGATCCGGGAAGCGGTCGCGGCGAACGCCGCCGCCCGGGCGTCGAAGAAGTAGGGGTGCGGCGCGTCAGTACGCCGCCGGGCCGCCCGCCGCGCTGCCCGGCTCGGCCGCGCGCAGGTCGCCGGTGACCTTCTCGCCGGGCAGCGTGAACAGGAACATCCAGGCCGCGCACGCGCCGCCGAGGAAGTTCGCGATCAGGTAGATCCAGATGTGGCTCCACGGGAGGATGCCGGCGACCATCGCACCGACCGCGACGGCGGGGTTGAAGGCGCCGCCCGAGAGCGAGCCGACCGCGAACGCGCCCGCGGCGACCGTGAAGCCGATCGCCAGGCCGTAGAACGAGTTGCCCTCGGTGCCGCGCGCGGTCGCGGTGTTCAGCACGACCCAGCCGAGCGCGAAGGTGAAGAGGAACTCGACGACGAGCATCGTGCCGACGCCCGCGAGCTTCATGGTGTGCGCGGGGTCGTAGCCGAGGATGAGCACGACGACCCCGGCGACGAGGCCGGCGACGGTCTGCGTGCCGATGTAGGGCAGGTACTCGCCCGGCTCCATCTTGCCGCGCACCTGCACGGCGGTGCTGACGGCGGGGTTGAAGTGGCCGCCGGACACGTGGCCGCCGGCGAAGACCATGACCATCAGCACGGCGCCGATCGCCAGCGGCGCGAGCGTGCCGGCGGTGGCCAGCGCCATGCCGACGGTGAACACCAGGAAGAACGTGCCGACGAACTCGACGGCGAGCTTGCGCTGCAGGGCCACGGTCCTACTCCTTCTCGGTCGCTGTGCGGGCGCGGATTGTGCCGCGCGGGACGGGTCCCCCGCGTTCCGAGGCCTTACTGTCCAGCGATGCGCTATCGCAAGCTCGGTTCCTCGGACCTCGAGGTCTCCGAGATCTCGCTCGGCTCGTGGCTGACCTACTCCGGCGGCGTCGGCTTCGAGCAGGCCCGCGCCTGCACCGACGCGGCCTTCGAGGCCGGCATCAACTTCTTCGACACCGCCAACGTCTACGGCCGCGGGGCCGCGGAGTCGGCCTGGGGCGAGATCCTCGCGGGGCGCCCGCGCGACTCCTACGTCCTCGCGACGAAGGTCGCGGGCCAGATGGCCGACGACGAGGGCGAGCGCGGCCTCTCGGGGGCGCAGATCGCCAAGCAGATCGACGCCTCGCTGGAGCGCCTGCGGGTCGACTACGTCGACCTCTACCAGGCGCACCGCTTCGACCCGACGGTGCCGATCGAGGAGACGATCGAGGCGTTCCAGGAGGTCGTCGCATCCGGCAAGGCGCGCTACCTCGGCTTCAGCGAGTGGATGCCCGACCAGATCCAGGCGGCGATCGACATCGGCGGGCCCGGCCTGTTCGTCTCCTCGCAGCCGCAGTACTCGATGATGTGGCAGGCGCCCGAGGCCGAGCTCTTCGCGCTCTGCGCGAGCAACGACATCTCGCAGATCGTGTGGTCGCCGCTGGCGCAGGGGCTGCTGACGGGCAAGTACCGGCCGGGCGAGGACCCGCCGCCCGACTCGCGCGCCGCGAGCGAGGACATGGGCGCGTCGATGCGCCTGGTGATGAGCGACGAGCGCGTCGCGGCGGTCGAGCGGCTGCGGCCGGTGGCCGAGCAGGCCGGGCTGTCGCTGGCCGAGATGGCGCTGGCGTGGGTCCTGCGGCGCCCGGAGCTCGCCTCGGCGATCGTCGGCGCCTCGCGCCCCGAGCAGGTGCACGCGAACGCGAAGGCCTCGGGCATCGAGCTCAGCGCGGACACGCTGGCCGCGATCGACGATGCGCTCGGCGACGCGCCGGTCAAGGAGCCGACGCCCGCGCCGTTCGCGCTGCCCGGCGTCATGCACCGCTGATGCGCCCGGCTCAGGCGGCGCGCAGCGTCTCGAACACCGGGGCCCAGCGCTCCGGCGCGGCGCCGTCGGGCACGGTGACCGTCACGCGCGTCGCCAGCGCGCCGTAGCGGCGGGCGACCTCGGTCGCGGCGTCCTCCGGGGTCCCGATCACGCCGAACGCGTCGAGCACCTCGTCGCCGATCGCCTCGCCGAGGCGCTCCCACTCGCCACGCTTGCTCATCCCGGTCAGCTCCTCGCCGAGATCGCCCCAGCCGTGCAGCTCGAGCACCGGCCGGTAGGCGGGCGTCGAGCCGTAGAAGCCGATCTGCGTGCGCACGAAGTCCGTGCCCGCCGCGCGCTCGGCCTCATCGTCGCGCGCGACCACGAAGCCGGGCGCGACGATCTCGAAGCCGTCGAGGCTGCGGCCCGCCCTCGCGGCTCCGCGCTCGAGCGCCGGCAGCGTGACCTCGCGCAGGTAGCGCTCGGTCCCGAAGGCGTGGCAGAAGATCCCGTCGGCGACCTCGCCCGCGACTTCGGTCATCAGCGGCCCGACCGCCGCCAGCACGATCTTCGGGTTGCCGTGCGGGTTGGGCCCCGGGTCGAAGAACGGCGTCATCAGCGTGTGGCTGTAGAAGTCGCCGCGGAAGTCGAGCTTCCCGCCGCTCGCCCACGCGCCCCAGATCGCGCGCAGGGCGAGGACGAACTCGCGCATCCGCGCCGCCGGGTGCGAGTACTCCATCGCGAAGCGGCGCGTGATGTGCGCCTTGACCTGGGCGCCGAGGCCCAGCACGAAGCGCCCGCCGGAGAGCGCCTGCAGGTCGTTGGCCTGGTAGGCGACCGTCATCGGCGTGCGCGCGAGCGCGACCGCGATGCCGCTGCCCAGCTGCACGCGCTCGGTCCGCAGCGCGGCCGTGGCGCTCGCCACGAACACGTCGCACTGCGTCTCGGTCGCCCACCAGCCGTCGAAGCCGAGCGCCTCCGCGGCGGCGGCGCGCTCCCCGCCGGCGGCCGCGGTCGCCAGGTAGTCCATCGAGTCCACGCGCATGGCGCGCGATCCTATGGCTACACTCGCCTCAGGTGGTCGCGATCCTCGCGGCCTAAAGCAGTGCCTCGCGTTACCGCAGTCGTTGCCTTCAAGCACCCTCCGCGTCTCGCAGTGCACATACCTCCCGGAGGGAGAACCAGATGGCAACCGGAACCGTGAAGTGGTTCAACGACGACAAGGGCTTTGGCTTCATCACGCCCGATGACAACGGCAAGGACCTGTTCGTGCACCACAGCGCGATCCAGGGCGACGGCTTCAAGTCGCTCGCCGAGGGCGCGAAGGTGAGCTACGACAGCGAGCAGGGCCCCAAGGGCCCCGCCGCCGCGAACGTCCAGACGCTCTAGGCGTCCGGCGTCCGCCGGCTGCCGCCCGCCGCCACACCGCGGCGGGCGCAGCCGGCCCGCTCCCTGATATAGCTCCGCCGGATGCGAGGGACGGGCGCCGTGGATCACGAGGTCGCCGTCGTCGGCGGCGGCCTGACGGGCATCTGCGCCGGCATCAAGCTGGGCGAGGCCGGCATCGGCTTCACGATCCTCGAGCGCGCCGGCGACGTGGGCGGCACGTGGCGCGACTGCACGTACCCCGGCATCGCGGTCGACGTGCCGAGCGCGCACTACTCGCTCTCGTTCGAGCCCAACCCCGACTGGTCGCGCACGTACGCGCCCGGCCCGGAGGTGAAGGCCTACGTCGACGGCCTGATGGACAAGTACGGGCTCTGGCCGCACGTGCAGCTGGACACGAACGTCGAGCGCGCGACGTACGAGCCGCAGCACCATCGCTGGCGGCTCGATACCAGCCGGGGCGAGATCACCGCGCGCTTCCTGATCGGCTGCGGCGGCGCTCTGACCGACCCGCGCACGCCGGACATCCCCGGCATCGAGGACTTCGCCGGCACGATCGTGCACACGGCGCGCTGGAACCACGACCACGACCTGGCGGACGAGCGCACGGCCCTGATCGGCACCGGCGCGTCGGCCGTGCAGGTGCTGCCCGCGGTGGCGCCGATCGTGCAGCGCATCCACGTCTTCCAGCGCACGCCGATCTGGATCTTCCCGCGCGCCGACTACCCGATCCCGCCGTGGCTGCGCACGCTGTTCCGCCGCGTGCCGCCGGCGCAGCTGCTGCTGCGCGGCGTGGCCGCCGCGTTCTCCGACGGCGTGCTCTGGTTCGGCGTCGTGCAGAACCGCCGCTGGCAGTTCCTCACCAGGCGCGCCGAGCGCAACGCGCGCGCGTTCGTGCGCAGCCAGGTGCGCGATCCCGAGCTCGCGCGCAAGCTGACGCCGGACTACGGCATGGGGTGCAAGCGCCCGGGCGTCTCGAACGACTACCTGAGCACGTTCAACCGCGCGAACGTCGAGCTCGTCACCGACCCGATCGAGCGCGTCGAGGCGCACGGCATCCGCACCGCGGACGGCACCCTGCGCGAGATCGACACGCTGATCCTCGCGACGGGCTACCGCGTCTTCGACTACGGCAACATCCCCGGCTTCCCGGCGATCGGCGCCGCCGGCGTGGAGCTGAGCGAGTTCTGGCGCGAGCACCGCCACCAGGCCTACGAGGGCGTCTCGGTCCCCGGCTTCCCCAACCTGTTCCTGACGTTCGGGCCCTACTCGACGACGAGCCTCTCGTTCCTCGCCGGGACCGAGGCCGGCGTGCGCCACGCGGTGCGCGCCATCAGCGAGGCGCGCCGCCGCGGCGCGACCGAGGTCGAGGTCTCGCGGGAGGCGCACGACCGCTACTTCCGCCGCGTCCTGAGGCGCATGCGCGGGACCGCGTTCTTCAACAACCACTGCGAGACGGCCAACAGCTACTACTTCGACGCCCGCGGGGACGCGCCCGGCCTGCGCCCGAACACGAGCGTCGAGACGTGGTGGCGCAGCGGCCACTACCCGCTCGTCGACTACGCGTTCCGGCTAGATGGCGCTGGCGTCGCCGGTGATGTCGGAGACGGAGACCGACGTCACGAGCCCGTCGCGTAGGCGCCACGTCCACACGACGCGGCGCACGATCTCGTGGCCGCCGAGGACGCCCCGCACGCCGCCGAAGATCACGACGCTGTGGCCGGCGCTGCGGACGTCGTCCGCGCTGAGCTCGAGCTCGTCCCACACGCGGTCGGCGTCCTCGGCGTACTGGCGCGCGCCGTCGTGGCCGACGTACGGGCCCTCGCGGCCCGCGAGCCGCGCGGTCGCCTCGACGTCGATGACCACGTCCGGCGCGAGCAGCGGCAGCACCGACTCGAGGTCGTGCCGGTCGAAGGCGTCGTAGACCTGGCGCACGACGCCGACGGCGTCCTGCGCCGCCGGCGAGCTTCCGTACGCCCAGACGGACACCGGGCGCAGTATTACGCCGCGACGACGTCCGCCGGCTGCGTCGCGGGGCGCCGGCGGGCGAGCGTCCGCTCACTGACAGGCCAGGACGCGCGAAAAACGCGCACTCTCCCACCCGCCCTGAGCAGGCGAATCGATGAGTTCCCCGCGCGCGGGTGGTCATAGGCTCCGGTACCGCACGAACAAGGACCGGGAGCACAGGC
>DASTWP010000214.1:0-5355 GCA_035765835.1 Solirubrobacteraceae bacterium | reverse complement strand
ATCTGCGGCCATCGATCGAGGGTGGCCGGCCATCCCGCCCGGCGAGCGAGTGGGGCGGGGCAGCCGCCCGGCGGGCGGGCCCACCGGCCCACCTGACCACGAGCGCGCAAGCCCAAACCGGCGGAGATCAGCCGGCCGGAGGCCAGCCCGGCCCCATCTCGAACTCCTCCTCGCCGAGCGAGAGCACGAGTGGCTCGGTGGCGCCGGCGCGCGCGGTGATGCCCAGCGGCGCGTCCGCGTCGGTCGTCTCGAACTGCGCCAAGGCGACGCTCCCGCCGCCCAAGAGGTCAGCGAGGCCCAGCACAGCGCGCGCGAGGTGCTCGATGCCGCCGAGCGGGCCGGCGAGGCTCCCCGCGGCGGCGTCGACCTCGAACGGTGGCAGGCGGCGGATCTCCGGCAGCGCCGGCGGCTCGGCGTCGAGCGCGATCGCGTGCGGCAGCGCGACCACGCGATCGCCGAGGTCCACCTCGATCGGGGCGAGGCGCGCGCAGTCGACGATCGCCTCGCCGCCGTCGTGCTCGACGACCGCCACCGCGCGCAGCGCGCCGGAGGCGTGCAGGAACTCGCGCAGCGCCACGACGACCCGGTCGAGCTCGCCGACCGAGCCGACGACCTCGATCTCGTCCTCGCCGTGGAGCTCGCCGCCGTTCACGGCGCGTATCTGACCACTTCGGCCGAGAGGAACAGCGTCACGTACAGCGCGCCGTCCGGGCCGATCGTGGCGCCGAGCGGGTCGTGCTCGGCGAAGCCGCTCGCGAACACCGACACGCTCGAGCGATAGCCGCCTCCCGGCAGGCGCGTCAGCGCGATGCGGCGGATGTCGTTGCCGCCGCTGGCGCCGAGGATCGTCGCGCCGTTCTCGGCGACGAACGCGGTCAGCCCGCCCCCGCGCCAGTGGCGCGTGACCGCCAGGCCGTCGGCCGAGGCGTGCGGCGGCAGGTCGGCCAGCGGGGCGACCGTGCCGCGGCAGCGCCGGCCGCCCTGGTCGTAGCAGCCGGGGAAGCCGAAGTCCGGCGCCGCCTTCGTCACGTCGCGGATCAGGTTGAGCTCGTCGGGAGGGCGGGGCGGGCCGAGATCGTCGCGGCCGTTGTCGGTGACGAGCAGGCTCGACGTGCCGGGGATGAACGCAAGGCCGTACGGGTTGCGCAGGCCGGTCGCCTCGATCCGCAGGTCCGACCCGTCGGGCTTGAACGAGAGGATCGTCCCGGGCGTCTTGTGGCCGGAGGGGATGCTGTCGTGCTCGCTTCCGGCGCCGAGGTAGAGGCGCCCGCCGGGGCCCGGCACGATCGAGTCGAGCGTGTGCTCGCCGACCGGGAGGTAGGGGACCACGTAGCGGAGGTGGCGGAAGCGCCTGCCGTCGAACCCGCTGTAGGCGGCCACGACGCCGGTGCTCGGGCTGACGATCGAGGACACGTAGAGCCGGCCGCGGAACCACGTGAGGCCGAGCGCCGTGTTCGTGTTGCGGATCACGTGCCGCGGCCGCGCGCCGAGGTGGGGGACGTACCAGACGCCGTCGGCGTCGGTGGACTGGCCCGAGCCGGAGGTCACCCACATGCCGCCGGCGGGATCGAAGGTCACGTTGGTGGCCCACGGGATGCCGCGCGCGACGATCTGCCCGCCGCCGGGAATCGCGGCGCCGGCGGGCGCGGCACTGAGCGCGAGGGTGGCGAGGAGCGCCAGCAGCGGGACGGAACGGCGCACTTGCGCCGACACTACTCGCGCTCAGGGCGCCGCGCGCTCGATCCGTCGCGAGATGACGCGCGCCCACTCGGCGTCGCCGAAGCGCTCGCGCAGCGCCGCCGCGCTCGCGGCGTGGTCGTAGGCGACGCGCCGGCGCTCGATCGTGCCGTCGGGGTGCAGCAGCGCGTAGGCGGCGCGCGGGTCGCCGTCCAGCGGGATGCCGACGCTGCCGGGGCCGACGAGCTGCACGCCGTTCGCGGCGGTGCGCTCGAAGCTCAGGTGGAAGTGGCCGAAGACGAGGCGCCTCTCGGTGACGCCCTCGAGCAACTCGGCCTCGTCGTCGCCTGGCTCGGGCCAGAACGAGCGCAGGTCCGACTTCGGCGAGGCGTGCCAGGCGCGGGTGCCGTCGCCGAGGTCGGCGCTCTCGGGCAGCGCGCCGAGCGCCGCGATCGTGTCGTCGTCGAGGGCATCGCGGCAGGCCTCGACGCCGCCGCGTGCCGGCTCGCCGTCCGGCGCCTCGCTCGCCGCCCAGCGGTCGACGTTGCCGCGGATCCACGTCGCGTCCTGCAGCTCGCGCAGGCGGGCGACCGTCTCCGCGGGCCAGGCGCCGAAGACCGCGTAGTCGCCGCCGAGCAGCCAGCGCCCGACGCGCTGGTGGCGCGCGTCCTGAAGGACGGCCTCGAGCGCCGGTAGGTTGCCGTGGATGTCGAACAGCAGCGCGAGCATCGCCCTGCATGGTCCCACGCTGACCCTGCGCGCACCCGTGGCCGGCGACGCGCCGGCGCTGCTCGAGCTGGGCTCGGACCCCGAGGTCACACGCTGGTTCTCGTGGGGGCCGTACACCGACGTCGAGCAGCCGCGCGCCTACCTCGAGCGGCTCGCGGCGCAGCGCGAGCGCGGCGAGCAGCTCGACCTGCTCGTCGTCCACCGCGAGCACGGGCCCGCCGGCATCACGGGCCTTTCCGAGTTCTCCCACCGCGACGGTCGCGCGATGGTGGGCACGTGGCTCGGGCGCCGCTTCTGGGGCACCGGGGCGAACGCGGAGTCGAAGGCGCTGATCGCGCACCTCGCCTTCGAGGTGCTCGGCCTCGAGCGCCTCGGCTCCTACTCGAACCCGGAGAACGTGCGCTCGACGAAGGCGCTGCTCGGCGTCGGCTTCACCCACGAGGGCGTGCTGCGCCGCTGGCACCGCCACGGCGCGCGGCACCTCGACGTCAACGTCTTCGGGATGCTGCGCGAGGAATGGGAGAGCGGCCCGTTGCGGGCGCTCGACGTCCGCGTCGAGGGCGAGCCGCCGCCGGCCTTCCTGGCCTACAAGCGGGGCGTCAGCTCCGCTTCTGCTCCCAGCTGAAGCCGCGCACCGCGAACCACAGCCCCGCCGCGCCCCAGAGCGCGATGACCGCGAGGTCGCCGACGTGGTGGCCGAGGCCCGAGCCGCTGACGATCGCGCCGCGCATCCCCTCGACGAGGTGGCTGATCGGCAGCACGCGCGCGATGTCGGTGAGCACCTTCGTCGAGTGCGCCGGGTCGAAGAAGACGCCGCCGATGAAGATCGAGGGCAGGAAGACGAAGTTCGTGTAGGCGGGCGCCGAGTCGAAGTTCGGGATCACGTGCGAGAAGGCGACGCCGAGCGCGGCGAACGTCGTGACGCCGAGGACGGTGAAGACGACGAGCTCGCCCCAGTCGTGCGGCCACGGCAGGCCGAAGACGGCCGCGCCGGCGACCACGACGATCGCGACCTGGAACACGGCGTTCACCACCGCGCTGCCGAGCACGCCGCCGAGGAACGCCCCCGAGGACAGCGGCGTGCCGCGCATCCGCTTCAGCACGCCCTGCTCGCGCAGGAACGTCAGGTTCATCCCGAGCGCGTTGAACGTCGTCGCCATCACGTTCATCCCGGCGATGCCGGGGATGATGATGTTGAGGTCCTTCTGGTGGCCGCTGAAGATCGTGCCGAAGAGGACGAGGAACAGCAGCGGCAGCACGAAGTTGAAGAACGCCGCCGACGGGTTGCGCCAGAACATCTTGCGCTCGAGGCGGTACTGGCGCCAGCCGAGTGCGAGCTCAGACATGCGTCTCCTCGCCCTCCGGCAGCGCGTCGCCCGTCAGCTCGAGGTAGACGTCCTCGAGGCTCGGCCGCGTGACCGACACGTCCTGCAGCGGCCGGCCGCGCGCGAGCGCCCGGCTGGTGAGCTGGTGCAGGAGCGCGGTCGGGTCGGCCTCCTCGCGGGCGACCAGCTCCCCGTCCTCGTCGCGCCAGACGACGCGGTAGCGCGCCGAGGCGGCGCCGAGCTCGGCGGGCGGGCCCTCGACGAGGATGCGCCCGTCCTTGATGATCGCGACGCGGTCGCAGAGCGCCTGCGCCTCGTCGAGGTAGTGGGTCGTCAGCAGGATCGTCTTGCCGAGCTCCTGCAGCGTGCGCACGGTGTCCCACGCGTTGCGGCGCGCCGCGGGGTCGAAGCCCGTCGTCGGCTCGTCGAGGAAGATCAGCTCGGGGTCGCCGACCAGCGCCAGCGCCAGGTCCAGGCGGCGCTGCTGGCCGCCGCTCAGCTCGCGGGACTTCGCGTCCTGCTTCTCGCGCAGGCCCGTGACGTCGATGACCTCGTCGACGTCGCGCGGGTGCGGGTACAGGCCGGCCCAGTGCTCGACCGCCTCGCGCACCGTGATGTGGCGGTACATGCCGGTGCTCTGCAGCACGATCCCGACGCGCTCGCGCAGGTCGCGCGCCCGCTGCTCGGGGTCGTGGCCGAGCACCGAGACGATGCCGCTGCTGCGGGTGCGGTAGCCCTCGAGGATCTCGACGGTCGTCGTCTTGCCGGCGCCGTTGGGCCCGAGCAGGCCGAAGACCTCGCCGCGCGCCACCTCGAAGTCGATCCCGCGAACCGCCTCGTGGTCCCCGTACGCCTTGCGCAGATCGCGGACGAGGATGGCGGGGGCGGTGGACTCTGTCACGAGCAGGAATGATGGTAGTCCCGGATGCGCTGCGCCTGCATCGACATCGGCTCGAACACGACGCGGCTGCTGGTCGGCGACGTGGACACGGACCCGCCCACCCTGCCCGCCCGCCTCTCGGAGGTCCGCTCGGAGCGGGTGTTCCTGCGCCTCGGCCGCGCCCTCGAGCCGGGTGCCGCCATCGGCGGCGCGGAGATCGAGCGCCTGGCGGACGTGGTGGCGGCGCAGGCCGCGCTGGCGCGCGCGCTGAAGGCGCGGCGGCTGCGGGTCGTCGCCACGGCGGCCGTGCGGCGGGCGGCGAACCGCGACGCGGTCGTCGGGACGATCGCGCGCGTCGCCCGCGTCGCGGTCGAGGTCCTGGGCGAGGACGAGGAGGCCGCGCTGGCGTTCCGCGGCGCGACCGGGACGGCCGAGAGCGCGCCGGCGGGCCGCGTGGGCGTCGCCGACGTCGGGGGCGGCTCCACCGAGCTGATCTGTGGCACCGTCGCCGCCGGCGCGGCCTGGTGCCGCTCGCTGCCCGTCGGCTCGGGCCTGCTCGCCGCGCGCCACTTCTACGACGATCCGCCGTCGGACGCCCAGCTCGCCGCCGCCGCCGAGGACGCGCGCGCCGCCTTCGCGGGCGTCCGGCCGCCGCCGCCGGCGACCGCATTCGCCGTGGGCGGCAGCGCCGCGTCGGTCAGCGTGCTCTGCGGCGCGGAGCTCGACGCCCACGTGCTCGCCTCG
>DASTWP010000213.1:0-6075 GCA_035765835.1 Solirubrobacteraceae bacterium | reverse complement strand
CGGCGTCCTGGTGCGGGCGCGGGATGACGATGCGCCGTGGCTGGGTGGCGGTGTAGTGCGGCTGCGGCTGCGGCGGCGGCTCGGGCTCCGCGGGCGGCGTGGGCTGCGGCGGCGGCTCCGGAGGCGGGGCCGGTGCGGGCGGCTCGGGCGCGGGCGTGCGCTCCGGCGCATCCGCGGCCGGCGGCGTGCGGCCCTCGCGGGCGGCGCGGCGGCGCTCGCGCTCGAGGCGCGCGGCCTCGCGCTCGGCCTCCGAGCGCTCGCGGCGCTCGCGCACGCGGTCCGCCCCGCGGCCGAAGAGGCTCATGCCCCTCTCCCGTGCCGCGCCAGCCAGTCCTCGAGCAGCACCGCGGCGGCGCGCGAGTCCTCGCTCGTGCGGTCCCCGCCGGCGCGCGCGGCGATCGCGGTCGTGAAGCGCTCGTCGTAGAGCTCGACCGGAACGCTCAGCACGCCCCGCAGCCTGTCGGCGAACGCGCGCGCCTCGCGCGTCTGGTCGGTGTCCGCCCCGCTGAGCCCGATCGGCAGCCCGACCACGACCCGCTCGACCTCGCGCTCGCGCACCAGCTCGGCCAGCCGCGCGATCCCTCGCTTGGTGGCCGGGCGCTCGACGGCGTCGATCGGCGTGGCCAGCGTGCCCGTCGGGTCGCTCAGCGCGCAGCCGCAGCGGGCGGAGCCGTAGTCCAGCGCCAGCACGCGCACGAGGTTACGAAAGAGCCGCCGCAGGCGCGGCGCAGCGGGCGGGTGTCACGACAGCGCGGCCTCGATCGCGGCGCGCGCGGCGGCGATCGCGTCGGGCAGGCGCTCGGCGTCGCGACCGCCGGCCTGCGCCATCGTGTCGCGGCCTCCCCCGCCCCCGCCGGTGATCTCCGCAGCCGCCTTCACGATCGCGCCCGCCTTCAGCCCGCGCTCGACCAGCGCCGGCGCGACGCTCGCGACGAGGTGCACGCGGTCCTCGACGACCGTGCCGAGCACGATCGCCGCGTCCCCGCCGAGCCTGCCCTTCAGCCGGTCGGCGACGTCCATGAGCGCCTTCGCGTCCGGCGCCTGCACGACCTCGGTCACCACGAGCGCGCCGTCGAGGGGCGCGGCCTTCTCGGCGAGGGCGGCCTCGTCGACGCCCGCGCTCGACGCGGCGGCCTTCTTCGTCGCCGCGGCGCGTGCGGCGGCGACCGCCTCGACCACGCGCTCGGCAGGCGCGCGCAGCTCCGCCTCGACCTCGCCGAGGATCCGGTCGCGCTCGCGCAGCAGCGCGACGGCGGCGGGCCCGGTCAGCGCCTCGATGCGGCGCACGTTGGAGGCGCTCGAGCCCTCCGAGACGATCTTGAAGACGCCGATCTCGGCGGTCGAGCGCACGTGCGTGCCGCCGCAGAGCTCGCGCGAGTAGGAGCCGTCGCCGACCTCGACCATCCGGACGACGTCGCCGTACTTCTCGCCGAACAGCGCCATCGCGCCGAGGCGCTTGGCCTCCTCGAGCGTGGTCGTCACCGGCCGCACCGGCTGGTTGGCGAGGATCCACTCGTTGACCTGCCGCTCGACGTCCGCGCGCTCCTGCGCGCTCATGCGCTGCGGGTGCGAGAAGTCGAAGCGCAGCTTGTCGGGCCCGACGTAGGAGCCCGCCTGGTGGACGTGCTCGCCGAGGCGCGCGCGCAGCGCGGCGTGCAGCAGGTGCGTCGCGGTGTGGTTGGCGGCGGTCGCGTGGCGCGCGGCGCGGTCGACGCGCGCGACGACACGCTCGCCGGGCTTCAGCGAGCCGTCGCGGACCTCGACGACGAGCGCCTGGTCCTCGCCCGCGCGCAGTACGTCGGCGACCTGGACGAGGCAATCGCCGTCCTCGCAGGCGACCGTGCCGGCATCCGAGACCTGGCCGCCGCCCGCCGCGTAGAACGGCGACTCGGCGAGCTTGACGAGCGTGCGCCCGTCGCGCTCCTCGAGGCCGAGGACGGTGGTGTGCTGCTCGAGGTGCTCGTAGCCGGTGAACGTCGTCTGCTCCGCTGCGACGGCGCGCACGACCTCGTTCGTCGCGCCGACCTTCGCCGGGCCGGCGCCCGCCGCGGCGGAGCGGCGCCGCTGCTCGGCCATCAGCTGCTCGAACTCCGCGTCGGCCGCGAACGGCGCGCCGCGCTCGGCGGCGATCTCGCGCGTGAGCTCGATGGGGAAGCCGTAGGTGTCGTGCAGGCGGAAGGCGTCGGCGGCGCCGAGCTCGCCACGCGCGAGCAGGTCGTCCAGCAGCCGCGTGCCCTGCTCGAGCGTGCGGCCGAAGCCCTCCTCCTCGGCGCGCACCCACTTGAGGATCGTCTTGTGGTGCTCGCGCAGCTCGGGATACGCCGGGCCCATCGTGTCGATCACGACCTCGACGTACTGCGGCAGGAAGCCCTGCTCGATGCCGATCCGGTGCCCCTGCTGGATCGCGCGCCGCATGAGGCGGCGCAGCACGTAGCCGCGGTCCTCGTTGGAGGGCACGACGCCGTCGGCGAGCAGGAACGTCATGCCACGCGTGTGGTCGGCGAGGATGCGCAGCGCGCGCTGGCTCTCCTCCGGGCGCGTCTGCAGCTCGCGGCCCAGCGCCATCAACGGCGCGTACTGGTCGGTGTCGTAGATCGTGTCGACGCCCTGCTGGATCAGCGCCATCCGGTTGAGGCCGAGCCCGGTGTCGATGTTGTTCGCCGGCAGCGGCGTCAGCGTCCCGGGCGGGTCCTGGTCGTACTGCATGAAGACGAGGTTCCAGTACTCCAGGAAGCGCTCGTTCTCGCCGCCGGGCAGGTCGTCCGCACTGCCCCACTCCAGGCCCCGGTCGAGGTAGAGCTCCGAGCACGGGCCGCACGGACCGACGGGGCCCGCCTCCCAGAAGTTCTCCGAGCGCGGCAGCGCGACGATCCGCTCGCGCGGGAACCCGACCGCCTCCCAGGCGGCGATCGCCTCCTCGTCCGGGCCGAGGCCGAGCTCGTCGTCGCCTGCGAAGACCGAGATCCAGATGTCCTCCTGGCGCAACCCGAAGCCCTCGAGCGAGAGCTCGAGCGCCAGCTCGATCGCGCCCTGCTTGAAGTAGTCGCCGATCGAGAAGTTGCCGAGCATCTCGAAGAACGTGAGGTGCCTGGTGGTCAGGCCGATCTGGTCGATGTCCGGCGTGCGGAAGCACTTCTGGCAGCTCGTCAGCCGCGGCGCGGGCGGCTGCTCGAGGCCGAGGAAGTACGGCTTCAGCGGCTGCATGCCCGCGGTCGTCAGCAGGACCGACGGGTCGTAGCTGGCGGGCACGAGCGACCCCGACGCGAGCCGCTTGTGGCCGCGCTGCTCGAAGAACGCGAGGTAGCGCTCGCGGATCTCGTCCGAGGTCATGCGGCGATTGTGCCGCATCCGACGATGCGGTCACCGGCGAGGAAGACCGCGCTCTGCCCCGGCGCGGCGCCCTCGAACGGCTCCTCCAGCGCGACCTGTTCGCCCTTCAGCGAGCAGGCGAGCGCAGGCGAGCGGTAGCGCAGGCGCACCGCCTCGACCTCGTGCTCGGTCACGTGCAGGCGCAGGCCGCGCACGCGCACCGTGCGCGTCGCGAGCGCCTCGCGCGGCCCGACCGTGACCGTGTTCGCGCGCGCGTCGGTCGCCACGACGTAGAGCGGCTCGCCGGCTCCGCCGATGCCCAGGCCGCGGCGCTGGCCGACGGTGAAGGAGTGCGCGCCGCGATGGCGGCCGAGCACGTGCCCTCCGCCGTCGACGATCGCCCCGGGGCGCTCGCGCAGGCCGCCGTGGCGGGCGAGGAACGCCGCGCGGCCGGTGCCGGCGAGGAAGCAGAGGTCCTGCGAGTCGGGCTTGCGCGCGACCGGCAGGCCGTGCTCGGCGGCGAGCGCGCGCACCTGCGGCTTCGTCAGCTCGCCGAGCGGGAAGCGCATGCGCGCGATCGCCGCGGGCGCGAGCGCGGCGAGCATGTAGGTCTGGTCCTTCGCCGGGTCGGCGGCGAGGCGCAGCAGCCCGCTGCGCGGGTCGGTGCGCGCGTAATGGCCGGTGGCGAGCTGCCGCGCGCCCGCGCGCTCGGCGAAGGCGAGCATCGCGTCGAGGCGCACGTGGCCGTTGCAGCGAACGCACGGGTTCGGCGTCAGGCCCGCGGCGTGGTCGTCGAGCCACGGCTGCACGACGCCGGCGCGGAACTCCTCGCGCAGGTCGAGCGTGAAGTGCGCAAGGCCCATGCGGTGCGCGAGCGCCCGCGCGGTGCGCACGGCGCTCGCCGAGCAGCAGGAGCGCTCGCCGTCGTTCTCGGGGTCGCGCCAGAGCTCGAGCGTCACCGCGGCGACGTCGCCCTCGCGGGCGCACAGCAGCGCGGCGACGGCGCTGTCGACGCCGCCGCTCATCGCGACAAGGGTGCGGCCGCCGACGGGCTCCGGCGGCGCGCTCGCCGCCACCGCCGCGCCGAGCGCGCGGTGCAGCGCGTCGGCCGCCAGCTCGGCGGCGTGCAGCTTCCCGGGGCTCAGCCCGCCGAGCTCGCCGGCGATCTCGGCGACGCCGATGCGCGCGGCATCGAGCAGCGGGCGACCACGGGTGAGCGCGGCCGCCGCGCTGCCCGCGGCAATGGTCGCGCCGCACCCGGACGCATCGAAGCCGACGTCGGCGACCAGCGGCCCGTCGAGCGCCACGGCGAGCGTGACGAGGTCGCCGCAGGCCGCACCCCCGGCCGCGCCGGCGCGCGCGCCCACGGGCACGTGGCCCCTGGCGAACGGGCGCCGCAGGTGCTCCTCGAAGCGCTCGTCGGCCATGCCGCCAGTGTAAGTCGAGCACCTGTGCGCCAAGATATGCCGGAATCCGGTGTCGGTGATCCGCCACGTCCGTCTCCTGCTCGTCGCCTGCGCGCTGCTCATCGGCGCGGCGGTGTGGGCCGCCGCCGCCGTCGAGCGCCACAGCGCCGACGTGGCTCGCGACCGCGAGCAGCAGGGCCAGCTGCTGCTCACCGGCATGCTCGACCAGGAGACCGGCCTGCGGGGCTTCGTGATCACCGGGCGCGAGGAGTTCCTCGACCCGTACCGCGACGGGCACAGCGAGTACGCCGGCGCGCTGCGCACCCTGCGGCGCGACACCGACTCCCAGGAGCGCCGGCTCCTCGACAGCGCGGACGCGATCGCCCGCCAGTGGCAGGCGGCGGCCGTCGACACGATCGCCGAGATACGCCGCGGGGACCGCAGCGCCGTCACCCAGGAGCCCGACGCACGCAAGGCGATCTTCGACCGGTTCCGCGTCGCGCACGCGGATCTCCTCGCGCGCCTCGAGACCCGGCGCCACGACAGCGGGCGGACCGCGGCGATCGTCTCCGCGCTGGTGGCTCTGCTGATCGCGCTGCTCGTCGGCATCGCCGGCGACACGGTCATCCGCCGTCGCGACCGTGCCGATCGCGAGCGCCGCGACCGCGAGGAGCGCTACCGCGCCGGCCAGACGCAGTTCGCCGACGCGCTGCTGCTGTCGGAGAACGAGGCCGAGGCGCAGGACCTGCTCCGCCGCCACCTCGAGCGCACGATTTCCGAGACGCAGATCGTCGTGCTCAAGCGCAACAACAGCGCCGATCGGCTCGAGCCGGCGACGCGCGTGGACGACGCGGGCATCGCCGAGCGGCTCGACGGAGCGCAGCCGCGGTCGTGCCTGGCGGTACGGCTGGGCCGGCCGCACGACCGCGCTGTCGGGGCCACGGAGCTCATGAGCTGCGAGATCTGCGGCAAGGCGGCAGGTTCCTCGATGTGCAAGCCGCTGCTCGTCGGCAGCGAGGTGATCGGCTCGGTGCTCGCCATCTCGCCGCGCGAGCTCGGCGCGGACGACGACCGCTGCATGCACGAGTCCGTCGCCCAGGCCGCTCCGACGCTCGCCAACCTCCGCAACCTCGCACTGGCCGAGGCCCGCGCGGCGACCGACGCGCTGACCGGCCTGCCGAACCGCCGCGCGATCGAGGACACGCTCAAGCGGATGGTCGCCCAGGCGTCACGCACGGTCCAGCCGCTCAGCGCGCTGATGATCGACCTCGACCACTTCAAGACGATCAACGACCTCTACGGCCACGAGGGCGGCGACGCGGCGCTGGCGGCGGTCGGCGCGCTGCTGACCGGGATGGTG
>DASTWP010000212.1:0-7047 GCA_035765835.1 Solirubrobacteraceae bacterium | reverse complement strand
CGACGACCCGCTCGCTGGCGAGCACGCGCTCTTCGCCGCGCTCGCGGCGCACACGGCGATCGGCGCCGGGGAGCTGCGCGCCTGCGCGTTCGCCGTCGTGCACCAGGACGCCGTGACGCACCTGCTGCGCGTCGCGGCCGGGCTCGACTCGATGGTGCTCGGCGAGAGCGAGATCCAGGGCCAGGTCCGCGCGGCCGGCCGGATCGCCGCGGAGGAGGGGGCGGCCGGCCCCGTGCTCGACGGGCTCGTGCGCCACGCGCTCGCCGCCGGGCGGCGCGTGCGGCGCAAGACGCGCGTCGGGGCCGGCGCGCTCTCCGTCCCCTCGGTCGCCGCCGGGCTGACGGCCACCGTCCTGGGCGACCTGACGCGCTCCCGCGCGCTGCTGATCGGCGCGGGGCGGATGGGGGAGGCCACTGCGGGCGCGCTGAGGGGCAACGGCATCGGCGCCCTCGAGCTGCTCGGCCGCGGCGCCGGCCGCGCGCGGATGCTGCTCGAGCTCACGGCCGCCGACGTCGTCGTGACGTCGACCAGCTCGCCGGGAACCGTCCTCTCGTGCGCGGACGTGGCGCAGGCGATGCGCCGCCGTGCCGGCCGCCGCCTGCTGATCGTCGACATCGCCGTGCCGCGCGACGTCGACCCCGCCGCCGGCGAGCTTCCTGGCGTGATCCTGCGCGACATCGACGACCTCGACCGGCTCGCCGCTCGCAACCGCGAGGCGCGCGAGCGCGAGGCCGCGCACGCGGAGGGGATCGTCGCCGCCGAGGCGGAGCGCTTCGCGCTGTGGCGCGAGCGCCGCGCTCAGCGCCCGGAAGAGCCGAAGCCGCCTGCGCCGCGCCCGTCGCCGCCGTCCGGGAGCTCCTCCACGACGGCCACCTCCGGCGTGAGGCAGGGGACGAGCAGCAGCTGGGCGATCCGGTCGCCGGCCGCCGCCTGGAACGCCTCCTCGCCGGCGTTGTAGAGGATCACCTTGATCTCGCCGCGATAGTTCGGGTCGATCAGGCCGGGCGCGTTCAGGGCCGTCACGCCGTCGTGGATGGCGAGACCCGAGCGCGGCACGACCAGCCCGGCGACACCGGATGGCAGCGCGATCGCGATCCCGGTCGGCACCATCGCCCGCTCGCCCGGCGCCAGCGCGAAGCCCTCCAGGCAGCGCAGGTCGTAGCCCGCGTCCCCCGGGCGCGTGCGCGCCGGCGCCGAGGCCGCGGGGTGAAGGACGCGGACGAGCAGCTCGTCCACCGGGGCGGCGACCGGGTTCATCGAACGCTGATCCTAGAGTCCGGCGCGGCGGCACGGGTACGGTGTCGCCCCGTGACCGTCCCGCGCTCGACCGTCCGGCTCACGCTGCTCGTCGCCGCCGTCCTGCTGGCGTTCAGCGGCGCGGCGTTCCTGCTCAGCCAGCTGCTCAAGCACACCCGCAGCGACTCGGTCACGGTCACGCGGCCGGTGGCGCACATCGTCGTGCGCTCGGACGCCGGGGACGTGCGGCTGACGCCCGCCGCCGTCGACCGCGTGACGGTCGAGGAGCGCCGCACCTGGCTGTGGGAGGAGCCGGCGGTGGACACCACGCTCCAGGACGACGGCACCCTCGTGCTGTCCGGCAGCTGCCCCGCCGCGAGGCTGATGGACCTCTGCCAGACGGAGTTCACCGTGCGCGTGCCGCCGGGGGTCGCGGTGCGCGTCGACTCCGGCGCGGGCGCGATCGACGTCCGCGGCCTGGACGGTCCGCTGGACCTGCGCACGACGACGGGCGCGATCTCCGGCGCGGAGCTGCTCAGCGACGACGTCACCGCGCACACGACGACCGGCGAGCTGCACCTGAGCTTCGTGAGCGCGCCGCCGAGCGTCGCCGCGAGCTCGCGCTCGGGGGACGTCGACGTCGCGCTGCCGCTGGCCAACTACCGCATCGACGGCTCCAGCGGCTCGGGCGACGTCGCCGTGCGAGGCCTGTACCGCGACGACCTCGCGCCGCGGCACGTCACGGCGTCCAGCCGCGACGGGTCGGTCGCGGTCCACGCGCGGTAGCGCGCGGACCGCCCACCGGCCGCGCGGGCTACTTCACGTAGCCGGCCTCCTTGAGGTACTCGCTCGCCACCTGGGCGGGGGGCTCCTTGTCGAGGTCCACGCGCGAGTTCAGCTCCTGCATCACCGGCGTGGTCAGGCCCTGGCCGACCTGCTCGACGACCTTCGCGAAGTCCGGGCCCGCGGCGTCGAGCACGTTCTTGCGCACGAGCATCGTCGCGTTGTAGGGCGGGAACATGTGCTTGTCGTCGGTGAGCAGGACGAGGTTGTCGGCCTTGATCTGCCCGTCGGTCGTGAACACCTCCGAGACGTTCACCTGCCCGCTCGTGAGCACCTCGTGCCGCTTGGCCGGATCCACCGGGATGAACTTCTTGAAGTGCAGCCCGTAGATGGACTCGAGGCCGAGCAGGCAGTCCTCGCGCTGGCGGCACTCCGGCGGCCCGGCGATCGTCAGCGCCGGGGCCTTGGCCTTGAGGTCCGAAAGCGTCTTGGGGTCGCCGGCCTGCTTGGCGCCCGCCGCCGTCATCGCGAAGCCGTTCGAGTCCGTGAACGGCGTCGGGGCGAGCGCAACGACGCCCTGCTTGGCGGCGTCCTTCTTGACGAGCTGGTAGGTCGCCTGCGCGTCCTTCGGGACGTCGGTGATCTGGACCTTGTAGAACGACGTCAGCGCCGTCCCGGTGTACTCGGGGTAGGCGCTGATCTGCCCGCCGCGCAGCGCCTTGTAGGCGATCTGCTCCGAGCCGAGGTTCAGCTGGGTCTTGACCTTGTAGCCCGCGGCCTGCAGCGCCTGCGCGTAGATGTTGCCGAGCACGAACTCCTCGGTGAAGTTCTTCGAGCCGATCGTGATCGTCGGCTTGCTCGCGTTCGCGGCGTCGCGCTGGATCAGCTTGCCGCCCGAGCCGCCGGCGGTCGTGGTGGAGCCTGCGTTGCTCGTGGAGCTCTTGCTCGACGACCCGCACGCGGCGAGCGTCAGGGCGAGCGCCGCGAGCAGCACGGGCACGACGGTGCGATACCTCATGGCGTGATGGTTCCTCCTCGTGGATTCAGCCAGGACGGCCGGAAGCGCCGGGCGCGGGAGCGGCGCTCGAGGCGCAGTCCCTTCGGCGTCACCGCGCGCTGGAGCGCGGCGAGGCCCAGCTCGGCGAGCACGGCCAGCGCGGCGACGATCAGCGCGCCTCCCAGGCGGCCGGCGTCCCCGTACACGTTTGCATTGATGATCGGGTCCCCGAGCGTGACGACCCCGACGTAGGGGCCGAGCGTCGCCGTGGCGAGGACGTTGACTGTGCTGGTCCGGATGCCGCCGAACAGCAGGGGCAGCGCCATCGGCAGCTCGACGCGGCGCACGATGTCGAGGCCGGACATCCCCATCCCGCGCGCCGCGTCGACGGCGTCCGGGTCGGCCTGCCGCACGCCCACGTAGGCGTTGACGAACACGGGCGGGATCGCGAGCAGCGTCATCGCGAAGACGAGGTTCGTGATCCCGAGGCCCAGGTAGGCGCTGAAGAAGACGAGGACGGCGAAGCTCGGCACCGCGCGCCCGACGTTCGCGATCACCCCTGCGGTGAGCCGGCCGCGGCGCACGTGGCCGAGCCAGAGCGCCGCGGGGAGCGAGATCGCGCATGCGAGCGCGATCGCCTCGCCCGACACGCGCAGGTGCGTGCCGAGCAGCGGCCACAGCTGCGAGCCGCCGACGCGCACGCTGCCGCCGACCGACTGCTGGCCATGGAAGATGAAGTGCAGCGCGTCGCCGAGCGACGCGGCGAGCGGCGCCGTCACGCGGGCCTCCGCCACGGCGAGAGCAGCCGCTCGAGCGCGAGGAACGCGACCTCGAAGGCGGCGGCGAGCAGGATGCAGAGGCCGCCGGCGACGACGATGTTCGACTTGAAGTCGATGTCGGTCAGGATCTTCTGCCCGAGCCCGCCGGCGCCCGCGATGAACGCCAGCGTCGCGAGCCCGACCGTCGTGCTCGCGGCGACGCGCACGCCCGCGAGGATCTCCGGCAGCGCGAGCGGGAGCTCGACCTGCCACAGCAGCTGCCGGCCGGTCAGCCCCATGCCGCGCGCCGCGTCGCGGGCGTCCGCCGGCACGTTGTCGAGCCCGGCCACGACGTTGCGGAAGATGATGAGCAGCGTGTAGGAGGTCAGCGCGATCAGCGCCGTGACGAAGCCGAAGCCGGTGACCGGAAGCAGCAGGGCGAACAGCGCCAGCGCCGGGATCGTGTAGAGGACGCCGGTGAGCGCCGTGAGCGGCCCGACGAGCCAGCGCCGCCGCTGTGCGAGCAGCCCGAGCGCGGCCGCGATCGCGAACCCGCAGGCGACCGAGGCGACGGTCAGCTCGACATGGCGCAGCAGCGGCCCGGCGTAGTCGCCGAGGTGGTGGACGATCCAGCTCGGGCAGAAGCCGTTGCGGCTCTCGCAGGTCGGCCGCCGGTTGTGGATCACGACCGCGGCGAAGGGCAGCATCGTCATGGCGCGGCCGGCTCCGCGTGCGCCTGCGAGGACAGGAAGCGCGTGATCGCCGCGAGCGGCAGCGTGCCGCACGGGCGCCCGTCGCGGGCCAGCACCACCGCGCGGTCGGCGCCGTGCTCGAGGATGGCGGAGAGGGCGTCGCGGACGCTCGTGTCCTCGCCCACCCGGACCTCGCCCTCGGCCAGCCCGGCGTCGGTGTCCGGCTCGACCTCGAGCTCGCCCACGCGCGCGAGCGCGAGGCGCTTGAGCGCGCGGTCGGCGCCGACGAACCCCGCGACGAACGGGTCGGCGGGATGCATCAGCAGCTCCGCCGGCGGCGCGTACTGGGCGAGCTCGCCGTGGCCGCGCAGGATCGCGATGCGGTCGCCGAGCCGGATCGCCTCGTCGATGTCGTGGGTGACGAACACGACGGTCTTTCGCAGCTCGCGCTGCAGGCGCAGGAACTCCAGCTGCAGGCGCTCGCGATTGATCGGGTCCAGGGCGCCGAAGGGCTCGTCCATCAACAGCAGGAGCGGGTCCGCTGCGAGCGCGCGGGCGACGCCCACGCGCTGGCGCTGGCCCCCGGAGAGCTGTGCGGGGTAGCGATCGCGCATCGCGGCCGGGTCCAGGCCGATCAGCACGATCAGCTCGTCGACGCGCGCGCGCACGCGCGCGCGCGGCCAGCCGAGCAGCCGCGGCACGGTCGCGATGTTCTCCGCGACGGTGCGGTGCGGGAACAGCCCGACCTGCTGGATCGCGTAGCCGATCTCGCGCCGCAGCTCGGCCGGGTCGCGATCGCGGACCGGGCGCCCGTCGAGCAGGATCTCGCCGCCGCTGAGCTCGGTCATCCGGTTGACGAGCCGCAGGGCGGTCGTCTTGCCGCAGCCGGACGGCCCGACCAGGACGCAGACCTCGCCGGCGGGCACGGACAGGGACAGGCCGGCGATCGCGGGCACGGTGGCGCCCGGGTAGGTCTTGCTGACGTGCCGCAGCTCGAGGGTGGCCGCGCTCTGCTCTGGGGCGCTTGTGGCTGTGGTCACGAGGCCGGCCCGTCCGACGGGCCCGGGACTCTAGCCAAGCCCGGCCGCGGCTCGGGCGGTGCGGTGGGCGGCGTCCTCGAGCGCGTCGTCCAGCGGTGGCAGGCCCTCGACGCCGATCCCGAGCGCGGCGGCGGTGAGCCAGTCGGCGAACCACGCGTTCTTCGGCAGCAGGGGGCCGTGGAGGTAGGTGCCGATGACGTTCCCGTCCCGCACCCCCTCGTACCCCGAGGAGCCGGTGTTGCCGTGCCCGCGCAGCACGCGCCCGAGCGGCTGCGCGCCGGCGCCCAGGTGGGTGCGGCCGCCGTGGTTCTCGAAGCCCGCGAGCACGCGCGTGCCGCCGAGGCCGGGCAGCTCGACCTCGATCGCGACGTTGCCGATCAGCCGCGGGCCCTCCTCGCGCACCGTGCGCACGTCGACGAGGCCGACGCCGGGCATCTCCTCCTCGCCGAGCTGGTAGGAGCTGCCGAGCAGCTGGTAGCCGCCGCAGACCGCGAGGATCGCAGCGCCGCGCTCGGCGGCGGCGCGCAGTGCATCGCCCTTGGTCTCGACGAGGTCCTCCGCGCACAGCCGCTGGTCGCGGTCCTGCCCGCCGCCGAGGTAGTACAGGTCGTGCGCGCCGGGGTCGATGCGCGTGCCGAGCCCCGCGGCCGTCACCTCGAAGCCGATCCGGCGCCACGCGCAGCGGCGCTCGAGCAGCAGCAGATTGCCCCGGTCCGCGTAGATGTTCATCAGGTCCGGATAGAGCGCGCAGACCCGCAGCGTCCGCTCAGCCACGCAGCATCACCACCGCCGAGCCGACGTAGACCTCGGTGGCCGCTATCGCGCGCGGCGCGAGCGGCTCGAGGCCGAACGCGCGCGCCTCCTCCGCGACCGTCGCCGCGTCCACGCGGTCCAGGCGCACGATGTCGCCCTCCTCGCTACGCCCCCCGTCGGGCGTGACGATCTCGCGCAGGCGCTCGATCGCCACCTGCTCGCCCTCGTCGCGCACCGCGACCGGGCGGCTCGCGTAGACCACGCCCCCGACCTCGCGCAGGTCGGGCAGCGGGGGCGCGGGGTGGTCCTCGTCGAAGCCCTCGAGCGCGTCCGCAAGCGCCGCGGCGAGCAGGCCGCCTGGCTCCAGGTGCTCGCGCGCGCGCGCGAGGAAGCGCCTGCGGCCCTCGGCGCCGCCCAGCAGCTGGAGCGTCTGCATCGGCACGAGGACGAGCGGGAAGCGGCGGCCGATCGCGAACTCGCGCGCGTCGGCGGCGATCGTCTCGACCGGCGCGCCGTCCGCGCGCTCGCGCAGCGCCGCGAGCAGCTCCTCGTCGCGGTCGAGCGCGACGACCTGGTGCCCGCGGCGCGCGAGGTCGAGCGCCACGCGCCCGGCGCCGGCGCCGACGTCGAGCACGGGGCCGCCCGTGTCCTGCGCCAGCTCGCGCCAGAGCGGCAGGTCCTGGGCGTAGCCGCCGCACTCGAGGTCGTGCCAGATCACTTGAAGGCTCATGCGAAGCTGCTCTCCGCGACGCCCAGCTTCACGAGGATCGCGCGCAGCTCGAGCATCG
>DASTWP010000211.1:0-2216 GCA_035765835.1 Solirubrobacteraceae bacterium | reverse complement strand
CGCGCCTCAGCCTGCTGCGCGTGCCGGCGCAGACGAGCCAGCGCCAGCTCCAGGAGGGGCTCGCGGCACTGGACAGCGCCGGCGCCGCCGCCCAGGACCCGGCCGTGCAGCAGGCGCGCACGCACATCGCCGCGGCGCTGGCCGCCGTCGCGGGCAGCGGCGGCGGCAGCGGCCTGCAGACCGCACAGGCCGGCGGCTACTCCGGCCTGGACGCGGCGCTTGCGAGCGAGCTCGCGCTCGCCGAGGCGGCCGGCAGCCAGGTCGACGGCGCGGTGCGCCAGGCCGGCCAGTTCGCCGACGTCATGCAGCAGGTGGCCGACGGCGCCGGGCGGCTCGTGAACCCCGGGCTGAGCACGGTGCAGGGCGGCGAGCAGCAGCTCGCCGCCGCGCTCGGGCAGGCCAGCAGCGGCGTCGCCGCCGTGCAGCCGCAGCTCGACGCGCTCGCGGGCGGCGCGCGGTCGCTGCTCGCGACCGGCGGCGAGCTGCTGAACGCGAGCGGCGCGCGCGCCACGCCGCTGCTCGGGCAGCTGCAGCAGGGGCTCGGGTTCGCCTCCAAGCGCATCGACTCCGTGCGCGACCAGCTCGCCACGCGCACGGGCCCGTTCCAGCCGCTGCGCCTGCTGCGCACGCTGCAGGCCGACTCGCCCGGCTTCTTCCAGTCGGGCTACCTCATGGCGGCGGGCCTCGACGGCGCGCGCCCGGCGCAGCGCGACGCGATCGCCGGGATCGTCGACAGCTCCAACGGCGGGCGCAAGGCGCGGATCATCGCGATGCCCAACGTGCCGACCAACGACCCGCGCCAGGACCGCATCGTCGACGAGGTCCGCGCGCTCACGCACCGCTTCGAGCACGCGACGGGCATCGCGGCGCCGGTGGGCGGCACCGCGCCGGAGCTGACCGACTTCGAGCGCGTCAACCGCACGCGCGTGCCGCTGATCATCCTCGCGATCTGCCTGGTCACCTACCTCGCGCTGATCCCGATCCTGCGCTCGGTGGTCCTGCCGGCGATCGCGGTCGGCCTGAACATGCTCACGGTGGCCGCGGCGTTCGGGATCCTCACGCTGCTGTTCGTCGGGCACGACGCGCCGATGGGCGGCGCGGGCAAGCTCGACATCGTGACGGTCACCGGGATCTTCGTCGTGACGTTCGCGCTGTCGATCGACTACCAGGTGTTCCTGCTCACGCGGATGCGCGAGGAGTACGTGCGCACGCAGTCGCACACGAAGGCGGTCGAGTTCGGCATCTCGAAGACCGCCCGCGTCGTCACCGGCGCCGCGACGATCATGGTGTCGGTCTTCGTCGCGTTCGCGCTGTCGCGGTTCGCGCTCATCCAGCAGCTCGGCATCGGCCTGGCGGCCGCGGTGCTGATCGACGCGACGATCGTCCGGCTGGGCCTGCTGCCCGCGATCATGAAGATGGCCGGCGACCGCACCTGGTGGCTGCCCACGTGGCTGGACGAGCGGCTGCCCTACCTCGACACCGAGGGCGCGATGTTCGCGCGCGACGCCGACCACCTGCGCCCCACGACCGCGCCCTGAGGCACGAGAGAGGGCGCCTCGCGGCGCCCTCTCGAAGACGTTGGATCGGCGGCCGGTGCTAGCCGGCGGCGACGGATGCCGGCGGCGCCGAGGCGGGCGCGGTGGTGGAGCTGTAGTCGAACTCCTCCTCCTTGCCGAACAGCGCGTCGAGCACCTTCGAGCGCAGGTCCTCGCTGAGGCCGATCGCGAGCGCGCCGCCCACGATCGCGACGAGCAGCAGCTTGCCGAGGCCGCCGCCCTTGCGCTGCTTCTTCGGGCCCTGGCGCAGCGCGGTGGAGGCCTCCTTCAGCGCGTCGGCGGCCTGCTTGAGCTCCTTTTGGAACTTCTTGTCGTCCATGACGACCTTCGCCGCCGGCTTGCCGTTCGCCAGCCGGCCGTAGGCCGACCGCGCCGAGTCGTACGCCGCGCGCACGTTGTCGCGCAGCTCGGCGTCCTCGACGACGCGCTGGACGTACGGGTTGCTCCACGCCCCCTCGGCCGCCTTCTTGGCCTTGGTGGCCTTGCTCTTCGCCACGGCGTTCATCACCTCTCTGACGTCGGCTCTCGTGCTCGGTCCTGGCCGATCCTATACCCGATGCACTAGGGTCACACCCCATGTGGGGAACGCGACGGACCGCGCTCCTGGCTCTCGCCTCACTCGCACTCGCCGGCGCCGGCGCCGGCGTGCCCGCAGGCGCC
>DASTWP010000210.1:0-3996 GCA_035765835.1 Solirubrobacteraceae bacterium | reverse complement strand
TCGCGCGCCTCGAGGATCGCGTAGCTCTTGCCCGGGTGGCTGTGGCGCAGATGGCACGCGGCGCCGATGCCGGAGAGCCCCGCGCCGACGATCAGCACGTCGACGTGCTCGCTGCTCATGGGGCCGGACTATCGCATGCGGCGTCACGGGCGCAGTGCAGCCCGCCGCGCGATGTTGTGGGATACGTGGCGTGGAGGGGAGCCTCGAGGCGCAAGAGAGCAACCTGCGCGCGGTGACCGAATCGCTCAACGACGCCGTGATCTCGGTCGACGAGCGCAGCAGGATCGTCTTCTGGAACCCTGCCGCGGCGCGCATGTTCGGCTACGCCGAGGAGGAGGCGCTCGGCATGGAGCTGACCGCGATCATGCCCTCCGAGTACCGCGCGCGGCACCTGCTCGGCATGGCGCGCGTGGTGCGCGGCGAGCGCGGCCGGCTGCTCGGCCGCACGGCCGGGGACCTCGAGGGGCTGCGCCGCGACGGCACGCGCTTCCCGATGGAGCTCTCGCTCGGGGAGTGGCGCGCGCCGGGCGGGCGCTTCTTCACCGGGATCGTGCGCGACGTCACCGAGCGCCGGCGGACCGAGGAGCGCCTCGAGCGCTCGAACCGCGATCTCGAGCAGGTCGCGACGATCGCCTCGCACGACCTCGCGGCGCCCGCGCAGAGCATCGAGCTGCTCGCCGAGCACCTGACCTCGCGCCTGGGCGGCGAGCTGCCGGCGCCGGCGCTCGAGATGGCCCACGCGATCCGCCGCACGGCCGCGGACATGCGCGCGCTGCTCACCGACCTGCTCGCCTTCGCGCGCATCGGCGAGGAGCCGCGGCGGTCCGACGTCGACCTCGAGAAGGCGCTCGCCGCGACGCTCGACGCGCTCTCCGCCCAGATCTCCGAGGCAGGCGCGCAGGTCACGCACGACGCGCTCCCGACCGTCCGCGGCTCTGAGCCGCAGCTGCGCCAGCTGCTCCAGAACCTGATCGCGAACGCGGTCAAGTTCGCCGCGGCGCGGCCCCCGCGCGTGCACCTGTCGGCGACCGGCGCCGGGGACCGCTGGCGCGTCTGCGTCGCCGACAACAGCGCGGGCATCCCGCCCGAGCAGCACGAGCAGGTCTTCGACATGTTCGCCCGCGGCCGCAACGACAGCCCGGGCAGCGGGGTGGGCCTCGCCATCTGCCGCCGGATCGTCGAGCACCACGGCGGGCGCATCTGGATCGAGGGCTCCTCCGACGCCGGCACGGAGGTCTGCTTCACGCTCGCGCGGGAGCGCCGCGGCGCGTGATCGCGTTCGGCCTGCGGCGCGGGGGCGCCCTCGTCGCGGTCGTGGTGCTGGCCCCCGCGCTGACGTACGTCGTGCTCGGGGCGGTGTACGGGTCGATCTACGGCCATGTCACGGTCTGGCACCAGGTCGTCCACGTCCCGCACTACCTCGTGCGTGTCTTCGGCCACCTCGACCTCGGCTACGACGACGTCCGCCGGCAGCCGGTCGGCGACACGCTGCGCAACGGGCTGCCGGTCGACGCCGCGCTGACGCTCGGCGGGCTGGCGGTCGGCACGGCCGCCGGCATCCTGCTCGGGGTGCTGTGCGGCCCGCGCCCGCGCTCGCGGCGCGACTCGTCGATGCTCATGGCCTCGACGATCGCGCTGAGCGTCCCGGTCTACGTGCTCGCGGCGGTCCTCGTCTACGAGTTCAGCCCGGGCATCGGGGCGCATCCGGTCGGCTTCCTGTCGGGGCCGGGCACGTACCGGCCCCTGACGCACGACCCGCTCGCCTGGCTCCACTCGCTCTGGCTGCCGTGGCTGCTGGTGGGGGCGCCGCTCGCGGCGGTCACGTTGCGGATGACGCGCTCGGTGCTGCACGAGGGGATGACCGCGGAGTGGGCGCGCACGGCGATCGCCAAGGGGCTGCCGGAGAAGCTGGTGCTGCGGCGCCATGCGCTGCGCGCCGGGATGCCGACCGTGCTCGAGACCGTGACGGTCTCCGTCCCGGCCGTGATCGCGAACGCGATCCTCGTCGAGTCCGTGATGCAGCTGCCGGGCATGTTCATCCGCTTCGACGTCTCGCGGCAGGTCGCCTACTCGTTCCACAACCCGGCGTTCCCGCTCATCCAGGGGCTCGTCCTCGAAGGCGCGGTGCTCGTCGCGGTCTGCGTCTTCCTCTGCGAGATCCTGCGTGGCTGGCTCGACCCGCGGGTGCGCGCGGGCGCGCTCGTCTCGGAGCTGGTGTGAGCCGGGCGCTGCTGCCGGGCGGTGTCGTGCACGAGCTGCCGGCGGACCTGCGCGAGGCGCTGCTGGCGAGCGCCGTCGCGCTCGAGGCCTGGACGGACATCACGCCCCTGGCCCGAAACGAGTTCATCTGCTGGGTCGAGGACGCCAAGCAGCAGGCCACGCGCGAGCGCCGGATCCGCCGGACGCGCGAGGAGCTCGAGGAAGGCCGGCGCCGCCCCTGCTGCTGGCCGGGCTGCAAGCACCGGGAGCGCAACGGCCGGTAGGCGCGCGGCGTGTATCCGAATATCGGGCGCCGAAGGCGACCGGGTTTCGAGCCTCGATTCGTCGGCGCCTGGCCAGGAACGGCGAGGGGGACAGTACGAACGTACGGACCCCTCGCCAAGGACGCCGCCAGGCGCGGCGAGCGAGGGGTCGAAATCGGGGCGCCCGGATTTGAACCGGGGACCTCACCGGGCCGGGCGGGGAGGGTTTCCCTGCGCGGGCGTGCATCCGTGAGGTGAGGTGGAGTATCGGGGCGCCCGGATTTGAACCGGGGACCTCACCGACCCGAACGGTGCGCGCTACCAGGCTGCGCCACGCCCCGAAGAGCGCCCAGTGTATCGATGGCCTACTCGCGGACGAGGGCCAGGAAGGCGCTGGCGGCGGGGGAGAGCGTGCGCTCGGCGCGCCAGGCGAGCGTGACGTCGCGGGTCAGGGAGGGCTCGACGAGGGCGGCGACGGAGACGGTCCCGCCCGGGCCGCCGGCCTCCTCGGCGTCCGAGCGGGGCAGAATCGCGACGCCGAGCCCGCGGGCGACCAGGCCGCGGATGCGGCGCGGCTCGTTGGACTCGAGCGCGACGTGGGCGTCGAAGCCGGCGTCGCGGGCGGCGGTCTCGAGCAGCTCGCGCAGGCGGGCGCCGGGGCGGAAGCCGATGAACTGCTCGCCCTCGAGCTCCCGGAGGCGGACGCGCCGCCTGCGCGCGAGGCGATGGCCGGGCGGGAGGATCGCGACGAGCTCCTCGTCGACGAGCGGGAGCAGGCCGAGGTTGTGGCTCTCGATCCGCTCGGTCACCGAGAGGAACGCGAGGTCGATCTCGTCGGCGCGCAGCATCTCGGCGAGCTCCTCGCTGGACTGCTCGCGGACGGTCAGCTCGACCGCCGGGTGGCGCTCGTGGAAGCGCGCGAGCAGCAGCGAGAGGTCGACGGGCAGCATCGTGTGCAGCGCGCCGATCCGCAGGCGCCCGGTCTGCACGCCGGCGAGGCTCTCGAGCTCGGCGTGGGCGGCCTCCAGCTCGCCGAGCGCGCGGCGTGCGCGGGCGACGAGCAGCTCGCCGGCCGGCGTGAGCGAGACGCGCCGGGTGGTGCGGTGCACGAGCGGCAGCCCGATCTCGGCCTCCAGGCGGCGGATCTGCTGCGAGAGCGCGGGCTGCGCGACGTGCTCACGCGCGGCCGCGCGCGTGAAGTGCAGCTCCTCGGCCAGCGCGACGAGGTAGCGCAGCTGCCGAAGCTCCATAGCGATAGCTTATGGATCTACGCGCGCATATGTCTTGGACTTCTGTATCGCGGCGCGCCAGGATGCAGGTCCCTCTCCTCCGTCGCGCCCCGACCGACCCGGCCTCAACCTCCCTCCCGAGGCTCGCCGGGCCGCTCGGGGCGCGGCCTCGTTAAGAACCGCTTTCAAAATGCTCGGACGGCCGTGAGCAGCCCATCCGCGGCGCCGAAGCGCCCCCCCAAAATGCTCGCCGATGCCCTGCATCGCCTGCGCTTTCGAGCGGCGCTCGGCATCCACGGCTGAGC
>DASTWP010000209.1:0-3836 GCA_035765835.1 Solirubrobacteraceae bacterium | reverse complement strand
CCGAGCCTGAAGAGGTCGAGGTGCGAGACGGGCACGCGCCCGTCCTCGTAGCGGCGCGCGATCGTGAACGTCGGGCTGCGCACCGGCGAGCGCACGCCGAGCGCGCGGGCCGCGCCGCGCACGAACGTCGTCTTGCCGGCGCCGAGGTCGCCGGAGACGAGCACGACGTCGCCGGGCGCGAGCATCTCCGCGAGCTGCGCCGCCGCGGCCTCGGTCTCCTGCGGGCCGCGGGTCTCGAGGCTCTGCTCAGCGGCGGCCATCGGCCGGGCGCGAGCGCAGGCGCAGGCCGGCGCCGAGGAGCACCAGCACTACCCCGGCGAGGACGACCTTGCGCACGTCCAGGCCGGTGCGCGGGAGCTCGGTGCGGGCGGGGGCGGCGCGCGGGGCGGGCGCCGGCGTGGTGGCCGTGGTCGTGGAGGCGGCCGGCGGCGCCGGCGCGGGCGTGGTGACCGTCGTCGCCGGGTTGCTCTGCCGCCTGGGCTTCGGCTTCGGCTTGGACGGCGACGAGCTGCCGAACGGGTCCTGGTACTGCTGGTCGCCCGCGCCGCCGGACCCCGACTGCGCCTGCGCGGCGGCCGGCGCTGCGGCGAGCACGGCGGCGGCGAGAAGCGCGGCGAGCGGGCGCAGGCGCATGGGGCGCGATGATAGACAGCCGTGTCCGTGGTCCCGCCCCGACACATCCTGATCCTCAGCGACCGCGACTGGACGCACCCCGAGGCCGGTGGCACGGGGACGGTCCTCTACGGCGTCGTCTCGCGCTGGCTCGGCGCCGGGCACCGGGTCACGATGATCGCCGGCTCCTATCCCGGCGCGCAGGCCGTGTCGCGGCCGCACGAGCGCCTGGAGATCCACCGCATGGGCACGCGGCTGACGGTCTTCCCCCGCGCCGCGCTCGCGACGATGCGCGGCCTCGGCCGCGACGCCGACGTGCTGCTCGAGGTCTGCAACGGCATCGCGTTCTTCTCGACGCTGTGGCGCTGGCTGCGCGTCCCGCGGGCGCTGCTCGTCTTCCACGTCCATCAGGAGCACTACGTCACCGAGCTCGGCCTGCGCGGCCGCATCGGCGCGTACGTCGCGGAGCGCCTGCCGCTGCGCCACCTGTACCCGCGAGTGCCGGTCCTGACGATCTCCCGCAGCTCGCAGGAGGATCTCGTCGATCTGGGCATCGAGCGCGAGCGCGTGCACGTCGTGTACCTCGGCCTCGACCGCGGCGAGCATCTCGTGCCCGGGCCGAAGGCGACGGAGCCGCGGCTCGTGTACCTCGGCCGGCTGAAGCAGTACAAGCGGATCGAGCACGGGCTCGACGTGCTGGAGGCGGCGCCGGCGGCGCATCTGGACGTCGCGGGCGACGGCGACCACCGCGAGGCGCTCGAGGACGAGGTCGCGGCGCGCGGTCTGCGGCCGCGCGTGACGTTCCACGGCCATGTCAGCGAGGAGCGCAAGGGCGAGCTGCTGCGGCGCGCGTGGGTCTCGCTCAGCGCCTCCTCGGCGGAGGGCTGGTCGCTGGCGGTCTTCGAGGCGGCCGCGTGCGGGACGCCGACGGCGGCGCTGGCGGTCGGCGGCCTGCGCGAGGCGGTCGTCGACGGGCAGACGGGCGTGCTCGCCGAGACGCCGGGCGAGCTCGCCGAGCGCGTCGCCGCGCTCGCGGCGACGCCCGAGCGGCTGCGGGCCATGGGCGAGGCGGCCGAGGCGCGGGCGCGCGGCTTCACGTGGGACGCCACCGCCGAGCGGATGCTCGGGCTGCTCGAGGCGGCGCGCGAGGCCGGCCGGCCGCGGCTGCGCGAGGCGCTCGCGCGCTCGGAGTCCGGCAAGGCGGCGGGGCTCGCGGCGGCGACGCTCGTCAACAACGCGATCCAGCTCGTCTTCACGGTCGTCTTCACGCGCCTGCTCGGCAAGACCGGCTACGGCTCGCTCGCCGCGCTCATCTCGGCCTTCCTGATCCTGCTCGTCGCCGGGCAGGCGGCGCAGGTGGCGGCGGCGCGCGAGGTCGCGCTCGACCGCCTCGGCGATCCGGCGCTGCTGCGCGCGACGCTGCGCGCGTGGACCTGGCGCGTGCTCGGGGCGCTGGTCGCGATCGCCGCCGGGGCGGCGCTGCTGCGGGAGCCACTCGCGCGCGTGATCGGCGTGCCCGAGCACCCGTGGGCCGCCGCGGCGATCCCCATGACCGGCTGCCTGTGGCTGCTGATCTCGCTGCAGCGCGGCGCACTCCAGGGCCTGCGCGCGTACGCGCCCGTGGGCCTCAGCATCGTCGCCGAGGCGTTCGGGCGGCTCGTGTGCGGGCTGATCCTCGTCGGCGCGGGCCTCGGCGTCACGGGCGCGCTGCTCGGCACGCCACTGGCGTTCGCGCTCGTCGCGCTCGGCCTCGGGTGGGTGCTCGCGCGGCAGCTCGGCCCGGCCGACGCGCGCGAGCGCACGCCGCGGACGCTGCGCAGCCTCGTCGGCGACGGCTGGGTGCCGATCGTCGGCCTGTTCCTGCTGGCGGCACTCCAGAACGTCGACGTGATCGTCGGCAAGCACGAGCTCGGCGGCGACGCGGCGGGCTCCTACGCCGCCGCCGCGGTGGCGGCGAAGGCGGTGATCTGGGTCGCGATCGGCCTCGGCCTGCAGCTCCTGCCGGAGGCCACGCGGCGCGCCGCCGCGGGCCTCGACCCGCGGCCTGTGCTGCTGCGCGCGCTCGGGATCCTCGCGGTCGTCGCCGTGCCCGCGCTCGCGATCTTCGCGCTCGCGCCCCGCCTGCTGCTGCGCGTCGCGTTCGGGCCGTCGTTCACCGAGGCCTCGGGCGCGCTGCTGCTGCTCGGCGCCGCGATGACGCTGCTCGCCGTCGCCTACCTGACCGTGCAGTACATGCTCGCGCTCGGCCAGGTGCGCTTCCTGTGGGCGCTCGGCCTGGTCGCGATCGCCGAGCCGGTGATCCTCTCGACGAGCCGCCTCGGGATCGTCGGCTTCGCCGCGATCGTGTTCGGCGTGCAGTGCGTGGCGGCGTCCTCGCTGCTCGCGTTCGGGCTGCGGGCGCGGCGGGCGAGCACGGCGTGAGCGGCGGGTTCGCCGCGGCGTGGGCGGCGGCGCGCGAGGTCGAGGGCTGGCTCACCGAGGCGCAGGCGCAGCGGCTGTGGGTGGCCGCGGCGGCGCTGCCGGCGGGCGCGCGCATCGTCGAGATCGGCTCGTTCCGCGGGCGCTCGGCGATCGTGCTCGCCGGTGCGGCGCCCGCCGGCGCCGAGGTCGTCTGCATCGACCCGCACCTCGGCTCCGACCGCGGGCCGCAGGAGATCGCGGCGCGGCCCGCGCTCGGCGAGTCGGACTTCGAGACCTTCCGCGCGAACCTCGCGGCGGCCGGCGTGGCGGATCGCGTGCGGCACGTCCGCGCGCCGTCCGGCGAGGCGCTCGGCGCCGTCGGCGGCGAGGCCGGTGTGCTGTTCGTCGACGGCGCGCACCGCTTCGGCCCCGCCCGCGCCGACATGGTCGCGTGGGGCGCGCGCGTGCCGCCCGGCGGGCGGATGCTCGTCCACGACGCGTTCTCGTCGGTCGGCGTGACGCTCGCCCTGCTCGCCACGACCGTGTTCGGCGGGCGCTGGCGCTATGCCGGCCGCACGGGCTCGCTCGCGGAGTACGCGCGCGAGGACGTGCGCGGCGCCGGGCGCGCGCTGAACGCCGCGCGCCAGCTCGCCCAGCTTCCGTGGTTCGCGCGGAACCTCCTGCTGAAGGTGCTGATCCTCGCCCGCGTGCGCCGCGGCCCCTGGCCCTACTGAGCGGCGATCTCGTCGCCGACGCGGATCGTGCCCGCGCTCAGCACGTCCGCTCGCAACCCGCCGCGGTGGACGAGCGGGCGCAGGAGGCCG
>DASTWP010000208.1:0-3678 GCA_035765835.1 Solirubrobacteraceae bacterium | reverse complement strand
CGCGCGCGCCGCCCCGGTGCGGGCGCCCCGTTCCTCGAGCGCGTGCCGCTCGCGGCCGCGGCGCTGTTCGCGGCCTCGGTGCCGTTCCTCGTCGCGGGCTACGCGGGCATCCTCGGCGTCGGCGACAACAACGACATGTCCGCGCACCTGACCGCGGCGTGGTGGCTCGACGCGCGCGGGCCGGTGCGGCCGATGGGCGCGCTCGGGGACTCGATCATCGGCGAGGGCTATCCGCTCGGGCCGCACGCGCTCGTGGCGGCGCTCTCGCGTGGGCTCGGCATCTCGCTCGTGCACGCGTTCGACGCGCTGACGATCGTCGTTCCGGTGCTGACCGCCGTCGCCGCGCTCGGCGCGCTCGGCCCGCGCGTGCCGCGGCTGGTGCGCTGGACCGCCGCGATGCTGATCGGCCTGACGTACCTCGGCGCCTCCTACCTCGCGCAGGACGCGTTCAAGGAGACCATGCTCGGGATGCTGCTGGTCGCGTTCGCGCTCGCGCTGCGCGACCTCTTGCGCGAAGGGCGGGCGGGGGCGGGCTCTCCCCGCTGGTGGCGCGGCATACCGCTCGGCGTGATCGTCGCCGGGGCGGTCTACGTCTACAGCGCGCCCGGCCTCGCCTGGCCGGCGCTCACGCTCGGGGCGCTGGTCGTGCTCGTCGCGGTGCGCGACCGTGCGATCCCGCTGGCGGCGCTCCGCGCGGCGATCCCCGCGACCGCGGCCGGCCTCGGCGCGCTGGTCGTCGTCGCCGGGCCCGAGGCCCACCACGTCTGGACGTTCCTGCACTCCTCGTTCGCGCACGAGCCGAAGAGCAACACCGGCAACCTCCTCGGCGCGATCCCGGCCGCGCAGGCGCTCGGCATCTGGCTGCAGGGTGACTTCCGCCGCTCCGCGGTCCCGTACTGGCCGACCGTTGCACTCGACGTGATCGCGCTCGTCGCCTTCGCGCTCGCGCTGCTGCGGGCGCTGCGCGACCGCGAGCTCGTGTTCCCGGCGCTGCTGCTGGCCGCGGGCGTGCTCGCGCTCGAGTCCTCGATCTTCCGCAACATCTACAACACCGCCAAGAGCCTCGCGATCCTCGCCCCGGCGGTCGCGCTGATCCTGATGCCGTGGCTGGCGACGGCGTGGCGGCGGCACGACGCGACGGCGCGGCGCGTGCTCTGGCGGCTAGCAGGTGTCGTGATCGTGGCGGGCGCGGCCGCCTCGACGTTCCTCGCGCTGCGCGAGGCGCCGGTCGGCCCGCAGGACCACCCGCGCCAGGTCGAGGCGCTCGCGCGGCTGATCCAGGGCCGCACGGTGCTCTACATGAACGTCGACGACTTCGCGCAGTGGGAGCTGCGCGGCACGCGCCCGGCGACCGGGCCGCTCCTGTACGCGCCGCGGATCGTGCGCCCGCGCGAGGACAAGGACTGGCACCAGCGCGAGCCGCTGGACTTCGACAACTTCGCCTCGGCCGACCTCGACCGCTTCGACTTCGTCATCACGCCGTCGAGCGCCTACCAGAGCACCCCGACCGCGAACTTCCACGTCGTGCGCCGGACGCGCGACTTCCTGCTCTGGCGCCGCGACGGCGCGACGCCGGAGCGCACGCCGGCCGAGCACGACACGGGCGGCGCCGGCGCCGAGGTGCGCTGCGGGCTGCCGCTCGGCGACCGGATCGCGAGCGCGGGCGGCAACGCCGTCCTGCTGCCGCAGCCGATCGCGCTCGAGCAGCGCGACTGGATCGGCCAGACGCCCTACCCGGGCGACACCGCGGTGGCGCGGCTGCAGGTGCCCGCGGGACGCTGGGACGTGCAGCTGCAGTACGTCAGCACGACGGGCCTCGAGCTGCGCGTGCATGGCCTGCACGCACACCTGCCCGGCACGCTCGAGCGGCTGGGCTCGTTCTGGCGCGCGGGAAGCTTCACGCAGCGCCACAGCGGCATCGCGACGATCCGCGTCACGGCGGACGACCCGAGCCGGTTCGGCCGCCTGCTGGTCGCGCAGCGTCGCACGCGCGCCCTGAGCTCCGTGGAGGGCCGGCCGCTCGGCCGGCTGGTGCTCACACCGACTGGCGCTCGGCCGAGGACGGTTCCTGCGTCGTCAGCGTGCGGGCATTACGTCGACTGGTACGGGCCCGCGACCGCGCGCGCAGCCAGGCCTTGAGGATCGCGTTCGCGAAGCCGGTGCCGTAGGCGACCGTGCGCGGCTTCTTCGTCTCGCCGTGCTGGCGGGCGCGCACCGTCACCGGCACCTCGACCGTCCGCAGGCCGCGCGTGACGGCCTCGATCAGGAACTCGGCGGCGTGGAACTGGGCCTGACACAGCTCGAGGTCGCGCAGCGCGCCCGTGCGGATCGCGCGATAGCCGTTCGAGCAGTCGGTGAAGCGCTGGCGCAGCAGCGTCGAGACGAGCCGGTTGAAGGCGACGATGCCCAGCTCCCGCGCGAGCTTGCCGGGCTCGCTCGAGCCGATCACGCGCGAGCCGACGGCGAGGTCCGCCTGGCCGGAGACCAGCGGCTCGAGCAGCGTGGGCATCTCCTCGGGCAGGTGCTGGCCGTCGGCGTCCAGCGTCACGACGTAGCGCGCGCCGGCCTCCATCGCCAGCTCGTAGCCGGTGCGCAGCGCCGCGCCGCCGCCCTGGTTGCGCTCGTGGCGCACGACCAGCGCGCCCGCGTGCGCGGCGCGCGCGGCCGTGAGGTCGCCGGAGCCGTCGTCGACCACGATCGTCGCGGTCGGCACGCCGCAGACGTAGCGCGGCACCGCCCTCACGACAGGGGCGATGTTCTCGGCCTCCTCGAAGGCCGGGATCAGGACCAGTGCGGCGCCGGTCAGCCGGTCGCGCGTCTCCGGGTCCAGCGGGTCGCCTGCGTCGATGACGAGGCCGCCGGGCCGACGCTCGCCGACCTCCTCGAAGAGCGCGCTCAGGAGAGCGCCCCCGCGTCGGTGGCAGTGTCCGCGTCGCGCTCGATCGCCGCGAGCTCGCCCGGGCGCCAGGTCGTCTTCGGGGCGATGGCGCGCCCGATGACGCGGTCGCGGTACTTCGCGATCGTGCCGAGCACGCTGCCGACGAGCTCCTCGCCGAGCGGGTGGGGCTGGAGCCCCAGCTCGAGCAGCTTCGTGTGCACGGCGTTGTAGTAGTGGTGCTCGGCCTCGACGCGCGGGTTGACGAACTCGCCCACCTCGACCTCGAAGCCCAGCGCCGTGGCGGCGCGCTGCACCAGCTCTGCGAGCTCGCGGATGCTGAACTGCTCGGTGAACTGGTTGAAGACGCGGAACTCGCCCAGCTCTGCCGGATTCAGCAGCGCGAGCTCCACACACTGCAGCGTGTCGCGGATGTTCAGGAAGCCGCGCGTCTGCGTGCCGGAGCCGTAGACCGTGAGCGGATGGCCGATCACGGCCTGGACGCAGAAGCGGTTCAGGGCGGTGCCGAACAGCTCGTCGTAGTCGAAGCGCGTGATCAGGCGCTCGTCCTGCACGGTCTCGTCGGTCTCGATGCCGTAGACGACGCCCTGGTTGAGGTCCGTGGCGCGCAGGCCCCAGACGCGACAGGCGAAGTGGATGTTGTGCGAGTCGTGGACCTTCGAGAGGTGGTACAGCGAGCCCGGCAGCTTCGGGAACGGCAGCGTGTCGCGGCGCCCGTTGTGCTCGATCTCGATGTAGCCCTCTTCGATGTCGATGTTGGGCGTGCCGTACTCGCCCATCGT
>DASTWP010000207.1:0-2219 GCA_035765835.1 Solirubrobacteraceae bacterium | reverse complement strand
GCGTCGTCGGCGCGGACGGGCGCGAGACCGGCGAGCGCTGGGCCGAGCCCGCGGCCGGACTGCACGAGGGGCCCGAGTGGGCGGCCGCGCTGTACGCAGCCAACCCGATCCCGGTCTCCTCGGTGCTCGTCCGCCGCGACGCGGCCGCCTCGGTCGGGGGCTTCGGCGGCGGCCCCGCGCCGCTCGCGCAGGACTGGGACCTCTGGCTGCGCATCGCCGCGGCGGGGCACGCGTTCCTGTGCGTGCCGGAGGCGGTGGTGCGCTACCGCCGCCACCCCGAGGGCCTGAGCGCCGACACCGGTGCGCTGGCGCGCTCGCAGCTCGTGCTGCACGAGCGCCACGCCGCGCTCGCCGGCGACGGCCGCGCCCGCCGTGCCGCGCGCCGCGCCGACCGCGGCGCGATCGCGCGCGCCCGCCTGCGGAGCGCGCTCGGACGATGAGAGGGCGCCCGCTGCGGGTCCTGGTGTTCAGCGCCGACATCGGCGAGGGGCACGACCTGCCCGCGCGCGTGCTCGCGGACGCGATCCGGGAGCGGCGGCCGGACGCGGTGATCGAGATCCGCGACACGATCGAGGTCGTCGGCCGGGTCGGGCGGCTGATGGTGCGCGCGGGCGCCGAGCAGATCCTGGGGCGGATGCCGTGGCTGTTCGACCTGCAGTACTGGCTCGGCGCGCGCTTCGCCCCGACGCGGGCGCTCGGCAGCCTCGTCGTCACGGCCGTCGCCCGGCGGCCGCTGCGGCGCGCGGCGGAGGCCTTCGGCGCCGACGTCGTCGTCGCCACCTACCCGCTCGCCAACGACGCGCTGGCGCGTGAGCGCCGCCGCGGGCGCCTGCGGATCCCGCTGGTCTCGGCGATCACCGACCTCGCGGGGCTGCGCTACTGGGCGCGCAAGGGCTGCGACCTGCACCTGATCACGCACGCGCAGTCCGCCGAGGAGGTGCGCCGCATCGCCGGGCCGCAGACGCGCATCGCGCACGTGCGCGGCCTCACGCGCCCGGAGTTCGAGCAGCCGCGCGAGCCCGCGCAGGCGCGCGCCGATCTCGGCCTGCCGCCGGGCGTGCCGATCGTGCTCGTATCGGGCGGCGGCTGGGGCGTCGGCGACGTCGACGGCGCGATCGCCGAGGCGCTCGCGACCGGCGACGACGTGCACGTCGTCGTCCTGTGCGGCCGCAACGAGCCGCTACGGACGCGGCTCGCGGTGCGCTTCGGCGCCGTCGACCGGGTCCTGCTGCTCGGCTTCACCGACGCCATCGCCGACTACATGGCCGCCGCCGACGTCCTCGTCGAGTCCACTGCCGGTCTCACGGTGCTCGAGGCCGAGATCCGCGGCTGCAACGTCGTCTCCTACGGCTGGGGCGTCGGGCACATCCGGCTCAACAACCGCGCCTACCGGCGCTTCGGGCTCGCCCGGGTCGCCCGCCGCCGGCGCGACCTCGGGCCCGCGATCCGCGCCGCGCTCGCCGATCCCCGCGGCCCCGACACCGCCTACGCCGCGCTCCCCGCCGCCGCCGACGTCGTGCTGGATCTGCTCGAGCGTCGCGCCTGAGCCGCCCAGCAGCGCGCCGCCGGCCACGACGACCAGCAGGCCCAGGACGATCACGACACCGCCCCCCGGGGTGCGGCCCCAGTGCTCGTGGAAGACGAGCGGTGCGACGAGCGCCGGGACGACGACCTCGAAGGCGAAGATCGGCGGCGCCACGCGCGCCGCGGGCGCGCGCTGCAGCGCGCTGGCATCGAGCAGGATGCCCAGCAGCGAGGATCCGGCCACCAGCACGGCCCAGCCGACCGCATGCAGCGGCTCGCCGCGGCCGAGCGCGTCGCTGAGCAGCTTCGTCGCGAGCGCGGAGAGCGCGAACGCCGCGCCTGCGCCGATCACGATCGCCGGCGCGCGGCTGCCCCGGCGCGCGCCCAGCCGGCCCGCCACGACCGGCAGCAGCGCGACGACGGCGAGCGCCGCGCCGAACGCGGCGACCGCCCCGTGGGAGCTCACGGCATCGCTGCGCTCCGGCGCGGCGACGCCGAGCGCTGCGATGCCGAGCAGCATCGCTCCCGCCGCCGCCCACTGCGCGCGCGTCACCGGCTCGCCGAGCGCGCGCCGCGAGAACGCCAGCAGCAGCACCGGGCCGAAGCCGAGCGCCGGCTGCACCACGGTCAGCGGCGCCAGCGTGAGCGCGAGGACCTGGAGCGGCCATCCCGCCGCGCCGAGCGCCGCCCCGAGC
>DASTWP010000206.1:0-8284 GCA_035765835.1 Solirubrobacteraceae bacterium | reverse complement strand
GGGTACTCGCCCGAAGCGCTGCGCGCCCACAGCAGACGCGTGCCCGCAGGCGCGCCCGCGAGCGCCGCCAGCGCGCTCGCGGCGCGCGCCGGGACGCCGCGGTCGCCACGCGGCAGCACGGCCCGGGCGGCCATCTCGTAGACGGGCGCGCGGCGCGCGTACAGCTCCGCGAAGGCTTCGCGGTCACGCGCGAGCGGCCGCCCGCGCCCGGCCGCGCGCTCCCACGCCTCGTCCACGCCGATCTCGACGAGCACCGCCACGTGGGCGCATAGCGCCTCGCGGACGCGCTCGGAGCCGAGCGCGCCGCCGCCGAGCGCGATCGCCGCGCCACCGCCGCGCCCGAGCAGCTCGAGCACCGCCTGCTCCTCGCGCGCGCGAAACGCGGCCTCGCCCTCGCGGTCGAAGAACGCCTCGATCGGCTCCCCGAGCCGGTCCTCGAGGACGGCGTCGGCGTCGAGCACCTCGAGCCCCAGCGCCGCGCCCACCTCGCGGGCCGCGGTGCTCTTGCCCGCGCCCATGAAGCCGATGAAGACTAGATGGCTGATTCCACGACCCCCGCGCGCGCGGCCGCGGACTCAGCCACCGGAGGCCCTGGCTCGCTCAGCCCGCTCGCCGCCATGCGATGCGCTCCTCGTAGGCGCGGACGGCGGCGCGGGCGTCGTCGATGTGGTCGCCGCCGAACTTGCGCCGGTAGGCGTCCGCGAGCACGAAGCAGACCATCGCCTCGCCGACGACGCCGGCCGCCGGCACGGTGCACGAGTCGGTGCGCTCGCGCAGCGCCTGCGCCGGCTCGCGCGTGGCGATGTCGACCGAGCGCAGCGGCTGCGTCAGCGTGGGCAGCGGCTTCATCGCCGCGCGCGCGACCAGCGGCTCGCCGGTCGTCATCCCGCCCTCGAGGCCGCCCGCGCGGTTGGTCTCGCGGAAGAACCCGCGCGCCTCGTCGTAGAAGATCTCGTCGTGGGCCTGCGAGCCCGGCCGGCCCGCCACGTCCCACGCGTCGCCGAGCGCGACGCCCTTGATCGCCTGGATCGAGCAGAGCGCCATCGCCAGGCGCCCGTCCATCCGCTCCTCCCAGCTCACGTGCGAGCCGAGGCCCGGCGTCACCCCGAAGGCGATCACCTCGAAGACGCCGCCGAGCGACTCGTTGGCCTTGCGCTGCTCGTTGATGTGGGCGACCATCGCGCGCGAGGCCGCGGCGTCCAGGCAGCGCACCGGGTCCTCGTCGACGCCCTCGAAATCCTCGACCGAGAGCGGCTCGCCGCGCTCCGGCGCGCGCACGGAGCCGATCTGCACGACGTGCGAGCGCACCTCGACGCCCATCGCGCGCAGGAACGCGCGCGCCACGGCGCCGCCGGCCACACGCGCAGCGGTCTCGCGGGCCGAGGCCCGCTCGAGCACGTTGCGCACGTCGGTCAGCCCGAACTTCCACGTGCCGACGAGATCCGCGTGCCCCGGCCGCGGCAGGTGCACCTCGGGGACCTCCGCTTCGACCGGCCACGGGTTCATCCGCTCCTCCCAGTTGGCGAAGTCGCGGTTGGTCACCTGCAGCGCCACGGGGCCGCCGAGGGTGCGCCCGTGGCGGACGCCGGCGGTGACGTCCGCGGCGTCCTTCTCGATCTTCATGCGCCCGCCGCGCCCGTGGCCGAGCTGGCGGCGCGCGAGGTCGCGGTCGAGCTCGGCGCGATCGAGGGCCAGGCCCGCGGGCAGGCCCTCGACGATGCAGGTGAGGCCGGGACCGTGCGACTCGCCGGCCGTGATCAGCTTCAGCGCCATGGGCGCCGAAGTCTATGGACGGCGCTCTATGGAGCCGGGACGGGCCCCGGCGCGACCGGGAGGGCCGCGACGGCCTGGCCGAGCGAGCTCAGCACGGGGCCGCCGGCCACCTGGGCCCGGACGGCCTTGCGGTGCTTGACCGGAAGCAGGACGCCGAGACGGAACGAGTAGGCCAGCCGGCGCTTGGCGGAGTCGCCGCGCGCACCCTCGATCGCGGCCGCGCCCGCCAGCGACTTGCGCCGGTGCGCCCGGGCCGCGGAGGCCTTGGTGGCCGCCGTGACCTTCGAGATCGAGCGCACGCGGACCGTGTAGCCGGCCGGCGCGGGGGGCGTCGCCGGCGTCGTCGTCGCGCCCGCCTCCGGGACGGCGGTCGCCGAGGGCGGCGCCGGGACGGTGAAGCTCTCGATGTCGCCGACCTTCATGACGACCATCTCGCAGAAGGTCCCGCTCGGCAGGCAGGTGCCGTCGCCCGCGGGGTTCGAGGAGGGGTCGGTCAGGAACACGACGCGCGTGCCCTTGGCGGTGTGCGTCACGCCGTAGAACACGAACATCGGGCTCTGCAGCGAGGGCAGCGAGAGCAGCCGCGGCGGGTTGTCGATGACCTTGCGCTGCTGGCCGTCGGGGCCGAAGCTGATCGACACGCGGTAGACGTCGAGCGCGTTCGGCGCGGCCGTCGGCTTGGGCGCGCTCACGGGCGCCGTCGCCGGCGCCTTGGTCGGTGCGACGGCGGTGCCGGAGGTCGTGCTCGGGGCCGTCGTACCGCCGCTCGCGCCGCCACCGGTGCTCGGCCGCGGTCCGCTCGAGGCGGCGCTGCTCGCGGTCGTGGTCGCGACGGGCTTCGGCACGTGCAGCTGCTTGAAGGGGTTGCGCACGCTGCCCGGCCGGTCCTTCGCCTTCGCCGGGGCGGTCGTGTCGTCCTGCGTCATGCTCACGAGCGCCTGCGACGCGAGCGGAGGGTTCTCGGCCGTCTTCGCGGCGGGCGCCGGCGCGGGCTTCGCGGCCGAGCCGCCGCTGCCGAGCAGCAGCGGGACCGCCACGAGCGCCGCCACGAGGCCGGCCGCGACCGGCCAGAGGCGCTTCTCGACGAGGTCGTCGAGGACGTTGCGCAGGAAGGGCTTGACGCCGTTGAGGTTCATCGGGCGACTCCGGTTGCCGCCGCCGCGGGCGGGGTCGAGGGGGAAGCCGCGGCGCCGGTGGCGCTCACGGCCTGCGTGCTCGGCGACGCGGGGCCGGCCGGCGTCGCGCCGTTGGTCAGGCCCTCGTCGGACGGCAGCAGGTACGCGGTGGCGGCGATGTTCGCCTTCACCTTCGGGAACCCGAAGCGGCTGGCCGTCAGCGAGATCCCGTCGATCGTCATCAGGCGACCGTTGACCGAGATCTTGTTGCCATGAACCTGCGTGAACGCGGCCACCCGGTCGAGGAAGTGCTCCATGTCGAAGAACGAGCCGTCGAACTCGAACTGGAAGGGCATCGTCGGGAACCCGGCCGGGCCGACGCTCGCGCCGGCCGGCAGCGTCGCCGCCACGGCCTGCGTGGCGGGGGCCGCCGTGGTGCCGTTCTGCGCCTGCGCCACCGCGGCCACCTGAGCGGCCTGCGTCTGGGTCGGGGGCGCCGAGCCGCTGCCGCCGGCCAGCTGCACCGAGCGGAAGTCGACCTTGGAGCTGCCGGCCGCGCTGTCGAGCTCGTAGAGCAGCGAGGGGACGCCGCCGTCGACGGGCACGGCCTCGCCGAGCTTGGCGACCGTCGCGTAGTCGACGTCGTAGCGCTTGCGCGCTGCAGCAGCCTGGGCGGCCTGCGCCTGGGCGTTCGAGAGGCGCGTGCGCTGGGCCGCGATGTCCTTGGCGAGCGCGGCGGCATCGTGCCGCTTGGGCGCGAGCACCGCGTACCAGGACCCGGCCAGGAGGCCGACGGCCAGCAGCACGATCAGGATGATTCGGTCTCGGGAGGTCATCGTCCGGCTCCGGTCAGGGGGTCGACGAGGTCGGGGTCGTCGTCGCCGGCGCGGCCGTGGTCGCGGCGGCGGTCGTGGTCGTCGCCGCGGGTGCGGCCGCCAGCGGGGTCGCCGGCCTGAAGAAGATGGTCATCGTGAAGGCGGGGTACTGGTCGCTGCCGGCGTTGCAGCTGCCACCGGAGCCGCCACCGCCGCCGCCGCTGTTGGAGTCGCTCTTGGCGGAGGACTCGAGGGCGACCTGCTGCACGCCGTCGATCTGGCGCATGTGCACGAGCATCCGCGCGACGCTCTTCTGCGAGGTCGTGCAGCCGGCGATGTCGATCGCGGGCACCGGCAGCGAGGAGCGCAGTGAGCCCGCGGCGGCGCCGCCCTGGACGTTGACGCCCGGGGCGACGGTGCCGACCAGCGAGGTCAGCCACGCGTTGCCGGGGATCGTGCGCGCCACCTCGTGCAGGGCGTGCGCCCAGTCGAAGCGGCTCGCGGCGATGCTCTTGACGGTCTGCTCGCGACGCTCGCGCAAGCTCGTGAAGTCGGTGAAGCCGGCGAGCTTCTGCGCCCGCGCCTCGGCAGCCGCCGCGCTGTTCTGCAGCTGCGCCAGCTCGGCCTTGCGGTGGTTGACCTGCCGCACCGACAGCGCGTACGCGGCAGCGACGATCACCAGCACGCCGAGCACACCGAGCAGGGCGTATGCGGCGCCGCCGCTGCGCCCGCCGGCGCCGCGCTCGCGGCGCTCCTCGGCCGGGATCAGGTTGACGGCCTTCATGAGTGCGGCGCCTCCTCGATAGCGAGCCCGGCGGCGACCGTGAGGCGACCGGGCTCGAGGTCATCCGGGCCGCCGGCGAGGTGACCGGCCTCGACGGGGAGGCCCAGCTCGATGCCGAGCGCCTCCGCGAAGCCGGGCACCGCGATCGCGGGGCCGGTCAGGACGACGCGGCTCATGACGCCGCCGCCGCCCTGTGCGTGATGGAAGTCCAGCGACGCGCGCACCTCGGAGGCGATCCGGCGGACCCCCTCGACGAGCACCTCGCGCGCCTCGGTGACGATGTCCTCCTCGCCGTCGATCAGCTCGACCGGGCGGTCGAGGCCGACGTGCACGAGCCAGGCCCGCGCGTGCTCGAGCGTGAGCGCGCGGCGCTCTGCCAGCTCGACCGCGAGCGACTCGAGGCCGCCGCCGCTCGAGCGGGTGAAGAGGCAGGTGGAGCCCTGGGCCATCGCCAGGTTCGTCATGCCGGCGACGCTGAGGTAGAGGACGCGCTCCTCGGCGTCGCCCTTGCGGTACAGCGCCCGCACCATCGCGAAGGCCGCGAGGTCGACGCCCTCGACCCGCAGGCCGGCGCCGCGGACGGCCGCCAGCACGCGGTCGATCATGTCGCGGCGCGCCGCGACGAGCAGCACGCGCTGGCGCGGCCCGCCCTCGGTCTCGACGAGCTCGAGCGGCTGGAAGTCCAGCACCGCGCTGTCGAGCGGCATCGGGATGTGCTCCTGGGCCTGGAAGCGGACCGCCGCCTCCAGCTCCTTGGGGTCGGCGATCGGCGGGAGGTCGATCACGCGGACCACGATCTTCGAGTTGGCGATGCCGACCCGGACGCGCTTGTCCAGGTCACGATGCTCGCGGAAGAGTCCGCGCAGCACCTCGGCGAGCGCCTCGACGTCCTCGACCTCGCCGTCGCGCACGACGCCCGCCTCGAGCGGAGCCGTGGCCGCGGCCTCGATGAGGACGTGTCCGTTGACGGCGACCTGGGCGGCGGTGACGCCGCTGGGATCGATGTCCAGGCCGACGATGGTCTTTGAGCTCTTTGCCATCTGCAGGGGGAGGGGGGTCGTGGGGCGCGTGACCGAACCGCGCGTCGCCTCCCCATCGGCAGCCCGGGGGCACCGCACAACCCCCAGCCGTCACTTGATCCGTCGTTCGTCCAGAGCGTCTGGACGGGTGCGCGCCGAGGGCTTCGCGCCGCGCCGCGGATGCCTCAGAAGTGGTCCAGGTAGGCGTCGACGATCGCCTGGCCGGCGAAGATCGACACGATCGCGCCGAGCGCGAGGAAGGGGCCGAACGGAACGGCCGTCTTGCGGCCCTCGCGCGCGCCCTTCTGGGCGATCACGACGGCGCCCACGACGACGCCCGCGATCAGGCCGATGAAGATCGCCGGGCCCACGGCACGGCCGAGGCACAGCCCCATCACGCCCGCGAGCTTCACGTCCCCCATCCCCATCCCGCGCGGGTACGCGAGCGCGGCCAGGAAGAAGAAGCCGAAGCCGGCGGCGCCCGCGATCAGCATCTCGGGCACGAAGTCCGTGTCGAGGACGAGCCCGGCGATCAGCGCCGCCACCGCCGCCGGCAACGTGATCTTGTTGGGGATCAACCTGTACTCGAGGTCGATGATGATCACCGGGACCAGCGCGGTGACGAGGATCAGCCCGAGCGCGATGTCGACGCCCTCGGACTTGTCGGCGACGACGCCCGCGAAGAGGCCGGCGGTCGCCAGCTCCACGAGCGGGTAGCGCGCGGAGATCGGCTGCCCGCAATGGCGGCAGCGCCCGCGCAGCAGCAGCCACGAGAGCACGGGGACGTTGTCGTAGGGCTTGATCGGCGCCTCGCAGCCGGGGCAGCGCGAGCGCGGGTGCGACAGCGACTCGCCGCGCGGGAGCCGGTGCGCGACCACGTTCAGGAACGAGCCGATGATCAGGCCGCCGATCGCGGCGGCCAGGATGGCGAGGGCCATGACTGGAGCGGCAGGCTAGAGGATCGATCCGACGGCGCCCGGGCCTACTGGCCCGGGACGATCTCGCGCCAGGAGTTCGGGATGATGTTCGTCGACGCCAGGCTCTGGACGGCGTCGAAGCCGTGGTCGTCGAAGATCAGGTTGTGGTTGTTGCCCGAGCTGCCGGCCTCGAGGCTCGCGGGGCCGTCGATCAGGATGCCGCCGACGACCGTCGCGTTGCCGTGCACGCTCACCGCCACGCCGCTGTTCTGCGCCGTGCCGGCCGGTGAGGGCTGGTTGGCGGAGTAGATGATCCCGTAGTAGGTCACGCCGCCGTTGAGCGCGAGCGTCGTGCCGGAGTTCAGGACGATCAGGAAGCCCGGCTGCACCTGGCTGTTGTAGACCGAGTTGTCCTGGTAGGTGCAGGTGCCGAGGTTGCCGGCGATCACGACGACGTTGCCCGAAAGCGTGGACGGGCAGCTCGTGTAGTAGGTGCCGAACGCCTGCGCGGTCTGGACGAAGCGGTTGATCTCGTCCTGCGTGAAGGTCGTCCCGGTGTAGCCCGGGTTCCACGAGGGCGGGTTGATCTGGGTACTGACGAGGTTGTACCAGTCGGCCTGTGTCTGGTTCGCGGCCCACGGCTGGCCGAGGCAGGTCGGGCCGCCCTGCACGAGGTTGCAGCGGACGTCGACGGCGCCCTGGCTGACGTCGGCGCCCGGCGCGATCACAGAGCTCGAGTGGTTGCCGTTGTTCGTGATCGCCAGCGAGTTGGCGATCAGCGCCGCGTGCGGCACCGCCTCCTGCTGCGTCTGCGTGCGCACGAGCGAGACGATCGCGCGCGTCTTGCCGCCGACGGTCGCCTGCGCGCGCACCCACACCTTGCCGTCGTTGTTCTGGTCGTAGCCCGGCTGGGTGCCGTTGACGCGCGAGTCGGCGAAGAACGTCTCGAGGCCGTTGGAGTCGTCGTAGACGTTCGTCCGCCAGGTCACGCCCCCGGTCGTGTCCACGCTCGGGATCAGGTTCGAGAGCGCCGAGGCGGGCGGGCACCACGTGCCGCCCGTCTGCGTGCAGGTGCCGTACTGCTGCGTGGGGTCGCTCGCGGCGCCGGGCCCCGGCCAATGCTGGGAGAGCTGGTAGACCTGCGCGTTGAGCGTGGCCTCGGCGAGGTTGAAGGTCACCTCGCGCTTGCGCTCCTTGCCGGTCTGGGCACTCTGGTTGTCGATGTAGCTGGCGACACCGAGCGCGATGCCGAGCATGATCATCAGCAGCAGCATCGCGACGGGCAGCGCGATGCCGTCGGCGGCGCGCAGGCGTGCGGGGAGGGTTCTCATGAGGGCACCGTGATCGACTGGCTCGAGCTGGACGACAGGCCGGAGGGGTCCGAGACGGTCAGCGTGAACGTGTGCGTGCCGGTGGTGCGGTAGCGCAGCACGGGCGTGTCGCCGACGCTGCCGGCGCCGCACTGGCCGACGGCCGGGCCGGTGTACGCCGAGTCGTACCAGCAGTAGCTCAGCGGGTCGTTGTCGGGATCGGAGGAGCCGGACGCGTTGAGCGTGACGAGCCCGGACTGGAGGGTGTACGTGAAGGACGCGTTCGGCGGGCGGTCCTGGTTGCGCAGGTACACGCCGCTGGAGATCTCCTGCTCGCGCGGCCCGCGCGCCGGGTCGCTGTCGACGAAGAGGTCGACGTGCACGCGCGTGATCTGGTTGAGCGTCGCGGAGTTGAACGTGAACGCCGGGCGACTCGCGCCGCCGTAGGTGTTGGTGAGCGCCGTCGCGACCGCGCGCGCGTTGCTCCAGCCGCTCCCGGGGCAGGCGGCCGTGGAGGGCATCGCCGTGCCCGCGGCCAGCGCGGCCGGCAG